>NZ_JBSGSG010000053.1:0-66228 GCF_053606765.1 Streptomyces sp. NPDC055189 | reverse complement strand
CCGGGGCCCTTCTCTCTGTGCGATGACTGCGGGTGCGTCGTGGCTTGTCGCGCAGTTCCCCGCGCCCCTTACGGGGCGCCCCTTATCGGGCTACGCCGGCTGTTCCGTCGGGTCGGATTCCATTTCCTCTGCTGCTTCCTCCGCCGCGCGCTGACCGGGGATCTCCGCGTCGATGCGGGTGGCCATGCGGATGCGGCGTTCGTCGGCCTTGGCCGAGAGCGCGAGGGCGGCCTCGTTGAAGCGGGCCAGGGACGGCGGGTCCGAGGGGCCCAGGAGGTGCTCCTTGAGAGCCGCGCGGGCCTCGGCGTGCGTGTCGAGACCGGGGGAGCGGACGGCCTCCAGGAGGTCCGGGACGCCCTCGGCGGTCGGGGAGAGGATCGCCGCCGCGCTCACCGTCGGGAAGCCCGCGCGGAAGTCCGCCTCGGACATGCCGGAGGTGTTGGCGACCGCGTACGGCTTCTCGCTCGTCAGCCAGTCGGAGACGACCGAGGAGACATCGCTGATCAGCAGGTCGGCCTGGTTGAAGCAGGAGAAGATCGCCGGGCGCGCGGTGGTGATGATCTGGTGCTCCCACTCGGGGAACGACGCCCAGTACGCCGCCTCCCACGCGGCCGTCGCCTCGGCGACAGCCACCTGCTGGTCGCCGTCGGGCGTGCCCTGGAGCATCATCCGCTCCATCTCGTCCACGCTCTTGCGGAACGCGGTCGAGGTCAGCTTGTCCAGATCGGCGGTGCGGCGCGCCAGTTCGGCCAGGGCGTCCTGGCCGGGGCGCTCGCCGGAACGCTTGACGGCGGCCTCGCGGATCATGGCCTTGATGCGCTCGTTGGCGGCGCCCGCGCGCGGGTCCTGCGAGCCGGTCATCGGGTGCGGCTTGTAGACGAGCCGCACGCCGGGGTCGGCGAGCAGGTGCCGGACGATGTTCTCGCCCGCGAGGGTGACCGACGTGTTGCCGGGGTTGCCGTCCCAGCCCTCCCAGGTGGGGGCGTACAGGACGGTCGTGAACGGGCCCGTGGGCGCGCCCGTCGACCGCAGGATCGGGGACAGCTGGGGGCGGCCGACCTCGACCACGTCCTTGTCCTCGACGCCGACGTCGGCGGCCTGGTAGCGGTCGCGCGCGGCGGGTCCCGCCACCCAGACCTCGTCGTACGCCTTCGCGTACGGGTTGCAGGAGGACAGCTTGTCGCTCTCGCCGTGGTTGATGAAGGCGTGCTTGATCGTGGGGATGCGCAGGACCTGCGAGGTCTTCGCGGCGTTCGCCGGGTGCAGCATCATCTTCAGCGTCGAGGTCTCCAGGGAGAACATCGTCGCGACCTTCGGGAAGCAGATGATCGGGACGTCCGTCGCGTCGATCTTCTGCACCATGAAGCGCTCACGCAGCACGATCAGCGGGTTGCCGTCGAGCTTGGAGAGCGTGGAGAGCCACATGTTCGCCTGGTACGCGGACGTGGCGCCGCCCGAGAAGTACATGGCGACGGACGGCTGGTAGTCGGCCAGCCAGTTGTCCAGCCACTCCATGACCTTCTCGTCGTTCTTCGCACGCTTCTTGGGGAGCAGCCACGTGGCGAGGTAGATCGCGCCGAGGCCCATCAGGGCGATGGAGATCCCGAGGCCGATGCCGCCCCAGTACGCGTCCGTGGTGCCCGCGGTGGCCAGCAGGCCGGCCGTGGCCGGGATCGAGAACGTCAGCAGGCGGTGGGCCTGGCGGCGCGAGAGGATCCGCGGCGGGGCCGCCGTCAGGTGCAGGTCGGACGCGTCGATGTTGCGCGTGACGATGGGCAGCTGGCGGGAGCGGCGCACCAGTATGGCGGTGGCCTGGCAGCCGAAGTGCAGGAAGTAGTAGGCGAGCAGCGAGATGGTCAGCGGCGACTGCTCGGCCAGCGGCTCGATGCCGTCGATGCGCAGCAGGCCGACCAGGATCAGCATGTCGCGCAGGAGCTGCCTGACGGTGACATCGAAGCGGATCTTGCCAAGGAGGGAGAGGAGCCCCGGCTGCTTGTACTGCAGATAGACGTCGAGCGCGAGGTTCGCCGCAGACGCGGCGATGAACACCGGTACATACGGGACCAGCGCGCTGACGAGCTGGGCCGTGAAGAGCGCGAACATCGCGAACAGCGCTGACAGCTGCACGATGCGGCGGGGGGCGAGTCCGGCAGAGGGCACGGGCTTGGGCTCCTGGCGGGGGATTGGATGGGGGGAATGCTCAAACGTCGGGGAAGTCGACCACTGACCGTATGACGTGCGGTGGCCCCGTAGCAATCTTCCGTGACGACAATCACCGGATAAAGGGGCAAAGGTACTGAACCATCGGGCGGTTTTTCCCCTCGGGGGCGTCTGCGGTCCGCCCCTCGAAATACGTGGGCACCCCACCCGGGCACTGGCGTAGATTGGCTGGTCCGGCAGGGAATGGGATCTTCGGGATCATTGGGGAAGCGCGTGGCTGGGGCAAGGAAGGGCATCGCAGAGGCCCACAGGATCGTAGTCAAGGTCGGGTCCTCGTCCCTGACCACCGCGTCGGGAGGTCTGGACGCCGACCGCGTTGACGCCCTCGTTGACGTGCTCGCCAAGAGCCGCAGCGGCGGCGAACGCGAGGTCGTGCTCGTCTCGTCCGGCGCCATCGCCGCGGGGCTCTCGCCGCTGGGCCTGCGCAGGCGCCCCAAGGACCTCGCGAGGCAGCAGGCGGCCGCCAGCGTCGGCCAGGGCCTTCTCGTGGCCCGCTACACCGCTTCCTTCGCGCGTTACGGCGTACGCGTGGGGCAGGTCCTCCTCACCTCCGACGACATGGCCCGCCGCGCCCACCACCGCAACGCGTCGCGCACCCTCGACCAGCTCCTGGCGATGGGCGCGCTGCCCGTCGTGAACGAGAACGACACCGTGGCGACGGACGAGATCCGCTTCGGCGACAACGACCGGCTCGCCGCCCTCGTCGCCCATCTGATCCGCGCCGACCTCCTGGTCCTGCTCTCGGACGTGGACGGCCTCTACGACGGCGATCCGTCGAAGCCCGGCACCGCCCGGATCTCCGAGGTGACGGGCCCCGCCGACATAGCGCACGTCCAGATCGGCAGCGCGGGCAAGGCGGGGGTGGGCACCGGCGGCATGGTCACCAAGGTCGAGGCCGCGCGGATCGCGGCGTCCGCCGGGATCCCGGTCGTCCTGACCTCCGCGAGCCAGGCCGCCGACGCCCTCGCGGGCCGCGACACGGGGACGTACTTCCACCGCACGGGCCGCCGCACCGCCGACCGGCTCCTGTGGCTGCAGT
The DNA here is from genome assembly GCF_053606765.1 of Streptomyces sp. NPDC055189. NCBI lineage: Bacteria > Bacillati > Actinomycetota > Actinomycetes > Kitasatosporales > Streptomycetaceae > Streptomyces > Streptomyces sp. NPDC055189. Next base: position 62,969 of record NZ_JBSGSG010000053.1, on the reverse strand, counting down.
ACGCCTCCGAGCCGCAGGGCGCGCTCACGCTCGACGACGGGGCGGTGCGGGCGGTCGTCGAGGGGCGGAAATCGCTGCTCCCGGCCGGGATCGCGGCGGTCGAGGGCGACTTCGTCGCGGGGGACCCGGTCGAGCTGCGGGACACCGCGGGGCGTGCCGTGGCGCGCGGCCTGGTGAACTTCGACGCCAAGGAGCTGCCGCAGCTCCTGGGCCGTTCCACGCGGGATCTCGCGAAGGAGCTCGGACCGGCGTACGAGCGGGAAGTGGTGCACCGCGACGACCTGGCCCTGCTGCACGGCTGAGCCGCTCGCAGTCGCCGCGGCCGCGGATCTGTTCTCCTGGGGGCCACAGCGGCCCCGGCGGCCCCCGGCCGAAAACAGGCGCGAACGCCGTGCCCCGACCGGCCCCTGCGAGGTGAAACTCCCCAAAACGGCCCCGCGGGGGCGCTTGGCCTGCTCAACTTTGTTCCAGACACTTCCGTACGACCATTGCGTATCCGCACCACCATTGCGTAGAGGAGGACGTCGTGAGACGAGTGCGTCCGGGAGCGTCGTCCCGCGCGCCGGCCGAGCGGTCCCTGACCAGCGTCGCCGCGGGGGCGACGTACACCGGTGACACGCAAGCGGCGGGCGAGACGGACGAGAGCCGGCAGGTCGAGACCGTGGACATGCCCCGTCTCTGGCACGTCACCCTGAGCGTCTCGGGGACCAAGGCCCCGCTGCAGGAGGTCAGGCGCGGCCTCGAACAGCTCGCCCACGACCACCCCTTTCTGCTGACCAGCAGATACGCGCCCGACCATGCGGAGATCCGGTACTGGGAAGAGGCCCGTGACCTGCACGACGCCGCCGCTGTCGCGCTCCGGCTGTGGGGCGAGCACCGGCAGAGCGCGCAGCTCCCGCCGTGGGAGATCGTGGGGCTCGAAGTCATCGACCGTGACACGTACCACCAGCGGATCGCGGAGGGGTACGGCCCGCTTCCGGCGACCCCTGTGGGCGTGCACCCTTTTTGAGCCGTCGTGAGAGCAGTGGTCTCGGCTGCTGAAACGGCGGGTGGACCGAGCCCGGCCCGCATTACGCTGCGTGCATGACGTCCCTCCCTCCTCTGTTCTCGGGCTTGCCGTACGACAACCTCTCGCCCGTCGCCCAGGCCGCCTACCGCGCCCGCGGTGCCGCCGCGACGCTCGCGCCGCTGCCGCGCGCCGCGAAGGACGATGCGCTCCTGGCGATCGCCGACGCCCTCGAGGTGCGCACCGCCGAGATCGTCGAGGCCAACGGCAAGGACACCGCCCGCGCCCGTGAGGCCGGGACCAGTGAGTCCATCGTGGACCGTCTGACGCTCACCCCCGAGCGGGTCCGCGCCATCGCCGCCGACGTGCGCGACGTGGCCGCCCTGCCCGACCCCGTCGGCGAGGTCGTCCGCGGCTCGACCCTGCCCAACGGCATCGACCTGCGCCAGGTCCGCGTCCCGCTCGGCGTCGTCGGGATCATCTACGAAGCCCGCCCGAACGTCACCGTGGACGCCGCCGCCCTCTGCCTGAAGTCCGGCAACGCGGTGCTCCTGCGGGGCTCGTCGTCGGCGTACGAATCGAACACGGCGCTCGTCCGGGTCCTTCGCGACGCCGTCCACGGAGCCGGCCTGCCCGCCGACGCCGTCCAGCTCGTGCCGGGCGAGAACCGTGACTCCGTGCGCGAGCTGATGCGCGCCCGCGGTCTCGTCGACGTCCTCATCCCGCGTGGCGGCGCCTCGCTGATCAAGACCGTCGTCGAGGAGTCCACCGTCCCGGTCATCGAGACCGGCACCGGCAACTGCCACGTCTACGTCGACGCCGAGGCCGACATCGACATGGCCGTCGGCATCCTCATCAACTCCAAGGCCCAGCGCCCCAGCGTCTGCAACGCCGCCGAGACGCTCCTGGTGCACGCGGACATCGCCGACGTCTTCCTGCCGCGCGCCCTGGACGCCCTCGCCGAGGCCGGGGTCACGGTGCACGCCGACGAGCGCGTCATCGCCTATGCGGACGGTTCCAAGGCCACCGTCGTCCCCGCGACCACCGAGGACTGGGAGACCGAGTACCTCTCGTACGACATCGCGGCCGGCATCGTCGACTCCCTGGAGCAGGCCGTCGAGCACATCCGCCTGTGGACCTCCGGGCACACCGAGGCGATCGTCACCACCTCGCAGCAGGCCGCGCGCCGCTTCACCCAGCTCGTGGACTCCACCACCGTCGCCGTGAACGCCTCCACGCGCTTCACGGACGGCAGCCAGTTCGGCTTCGGCGCCGAGATCGGCATCTCCACGCAGAAGCTGCACGCGCGGGGCCCGATGGGGCTTCCAGAACTGACGTCGACGAAGTACATCGTCACCGGCGACGGTCACACCCGCTGAATTCCCGCACGCCCCCAATTCCCGTACCGTCTGCCCAGATTGCCCCTTCCGGGGCTACGCTGGAAGGGTGCCGGAGGACGTGGGGGGCACGCCGTCGTTCCCTGACGGCTGGGAGCCCGACGACGACCGCGACCACGGGGGTGCGGACGAAGAGTTCGCCTCCGTGGTCTTCGACGAGGACTTCGTCCAGTCCGCCAAGGTTCATGAACCCACCGCCGTGGAGCGGCTGTTGGCTGCCGCCCAGGCGCGCGCCGAGGCCTCCGAGGCCGAGAACCGCCGGGCCCGCACCCGGGGCTCCGGCCGTGAATCGCCGGAGGACGACCTCTACGACGAAGGCTTCGGCCCCGACGACGGCGGCGACTTCGGCCACGACCCCGACCTCGACGACGTGTACGAACGGGAGTTCGCCGAGGACGGCTACGGCCGCCGGGGTCGCTACGGCGGCCACAACCGCTGGCACCGCCCCGTCGCCTGGATGCTCGCTCTCCTGATGGGCATCGGCATGGTCGCGCTCGCCTTCACCGCGGTCTACCGCGGCGCCTCGACGGGCCGCCAGGACCCGATCCCGCCGCCCGTGTCCACGGAGCCGTCCGCCTCCGCGGAGTACGGCCCGCCACCGGTGTCCGCGTCGCCGCGCGTCCCGTGAGAAGTCGTCGGAAGAAGTTGTCAGAACTTGTCGTGTACCAGGGCGTTTACCCGACGGCGCGGAGACCTACCCTGAAGGTATGGGCGGGCCAGGAGAACCACCTGAGGGGACACCCGAGGGCGCTCCCGCGGGCGGTGAGGACGAGTACCGATCCGTCGTCTTCGACGAGTCGTTCATCCGTGCCGCGCGGCTCCAGGAGTACTCCGCACAGGAGCGCATGAGTGATCACACGCATGCGGTGCGGCGCCTTCCCGCGCGCCACCGGCACCTCTCCAAACAGGCCGTGATCCTCGTCCTGCTGATCGCCGTCGCCTTCGGCACCGCGATCTACATGGGCGTACGCCATCCGTACCAGACCCCGCCCGAAACGCGCCCCGAGCCCTTGCGGATGACGGTCATACCGCTCGCCCCGCCGGGGGCCGTGCCCGGCGCCGAGAAGCCGGCCGACCTGTTCGCGCACAGCCCGGCCGCGCAGTTCCGGGTGGGCGCTTCGGGCATCAACCTCCCCTCCGCGCGGCGCACTTCGCACTTCTCGGACGGCCAGGTGATGACCGCCCTGACCACCGCCAAGGACTATCTGGTCGAGTCCTCGCTCGACCCGGACGTCCTCACCGGCGGCGCCGTGCGCTCCGCCCGGATCCTGCTCGACCCGCGCCAGCTCGACCAGTTCGACGACAGCTTCGCGCACCCGGCGGCGGACGGGCGGCACGCCCCCACCGGCTGGCTGGTGCGTTTCGACCCGACGAAGACGGCCCTGGCCACACCCGGCATCCGGGTCCACGGCACGCTGCACGCCACCGAGACGGACAAGAACACCCTCGAGGTGACCACGGACCACACCTTCGTCTACGCGCTCCGTCCGGCCGGCAAGGACGAGCACGCCAGGGCCTCGCTGTTCACCGTCCGCCGCGAGCTGCAGTTCCGCTTCGACCGCGACGACCTGCGGATGCGCCAGGCCGAGCTGCTCGTGTCGTACATGCAGGCGGGCCCGCTCGCCTGCTCCGCCGACGCCGTCAGCCGGCTGCGGCCGCTGCTCGCGGGACAGAAGGCGAAGGCGGGCGGTCCCGCGGGCACCGACCCGTACGCGACGGGCAACGCCACCTCGCTGTGCGGCTCGCTCTCACGGACCGCCCAGCCTTCGCTCTGAGGCTTTCTCCGGGTTACTTGCCCTCGTCGGTAGGGCCGCCGGCCTGGTCGCCGCCCTGCCGGCCGTTCTGTCCCGTGAACTTCCCGCGCAGCTTGCCGCCCAGGTCGCCCGCGCCGCCCGCGATGTCGTTGACCAGCTTCATCAGCGGGTCCTTGCTGGTGCGCATGTCGTCCGCGTAGCTGGAGGCCGACTGGCGGAAGGAGTCCGACACCGAGGTGTCCCTGTCCTCGTCGCGGCGGGGGTAGTGGCCGTCCATGATCCGCTGGTAGTCGCGGGTCTCGGCCCACTTCTTCAGCTCGGCGGCGCGCACGGTGGTGAAGGGGTGCGTACGCGGCAGGACGTTCATGATCTTCAGGACCGAGTCGCGCAGGTCGCCCCCGGCCTCGTACTCCTCGGCCTGCTCCAGGAACGCGTCCACGTTCATCTCGTGCAGGTGATTGCCGCCCGCGATCTTCATCAGGCCGCGCATCGACGCCTTGAGGTCCTGGCCCACCAGGAGCCCGGCGCGGTCCGCCGAGAGCTCGGACTTGCGGAACCACTCGCGCAGGGCGGTCACGATGGCCATGATCGCCAGGTTGCCGAGCGGGATCCAGGCCACCTTGAGGGCGAGGTTGGTGAGGAAGAGCAATATCGTGCGGTACACCGAGTGGCCGGAGAGCGCGTGGCCCACCTCGTGGCCGACGACCGCCCGCATCTCCTCCTCGTCGAGCAGCTCGACGAGCCCCGTGGTCACCACGATGATCGGCTCGTCGAGACCGATGCACATCGCGTTCGGGTTCGGGTCCATGTTCACGTACATCGGCGGGACCTTCTCCAGGTCCAGGATGTAACAGGCGTCCCGCAGCATGGTGTTCAGATGCGAGAACTGCGCGTCGGACACCCGAACGGAGTCCGAGAGGAACAGGAGGCGCAGGCTCCGCTCGGGGAGCAGTCCGCTGAGCGCCTTGAAGACCGTGTCGAAGCCGCTCAGCTTGCGCAGGGCCACCAGGGCGGAACGATCCGCCGGGTGCTCGTAAGCCCGTGACGAGATGCCGGGAAAGCGCCTGCGCTGCCTGCTCGGCACGTTCTCGTGGCCGCCGTTCTGCTCCTGGCCACCGTCGTACCGGCCGTGGTCGTTGTCGTCGGTCATGCCCCATCCCCCATGCTCGTCCAGTCATGCCCCCGAGGTGGGTCCCAGCCTAGGCGGAGATACCGTGACAGGGCAGCACAGCGAATGGAGTCGCCCCTCATGGCCGTCATGGAGCACAGCGCCGCAGCCCACCACTGGGTCACGGAGGCGGCCGGCCTGGCCGCCAAGGAGCAGGGGGCGGGCAATCTGCTCCGCGTCGTGCTGATCGTCATGGTCGTCGGCTGCGTGCTGGTCGCGTGGTTCCTGCTGCGGGGCTACCGCCAGGGGGCGGACGCCGACCGTTCCGCCGATGGTGCCGAGACCGGTGAAAGCCGTCCCGGCGCGAGCGGCGGGGACGACCGCGCGGACCAGAACGGCTGAGTCGGCGTGAGCTCTGCCGGTGCCCCCGCATACGATGGCCCGGAAGTCTTTGTCCCGCCCACCTCCGGATAGGTCCTGCCGACGATGAGCCTCCACAGCACCGCCTCCCAGCTGGTCACTCTCGCCTCCGAGGGCGGCGAGCACGGTGGCAACCACGAAAGCCTCAGTCCTCTCCTCACCGGTGGTGGCGCGTTCGTCGTGCTCATGCTGCTTCTGTGGCTCACCACGCGCTTCAACCGGGACCGCTGAGTCCGTCCACCGAACGGACGCTGAAACAGAGCCCGTCCACCGGGCCGGTAGGGTCTGCACGCATGGGAGAGCAGGACATGCCTACCGGTCCCGGTACCGGCCCGGCCAGCAAGGGCAAACGCCGCCTGGGCGTCATGGGCGGAACGTTTGACCCGATCCACCACGGACACCTGGTGGCGGCCCAGGAGGTCGCCGCGCAGTTCCACCTCGACGAGGTGGTGTTCGTGCCGACCGGGCAGCCGTGGCAGAAGAGCGACAAGACGGTGTCCCCGGCCGAGGACCGCTATCTGATGACGGTCATCGCGACGGCCGAGAACCCGCAGTTCTCGGTGAGCCGCATCGACATCGACCGCGGCGGCCCGACCTACACGACGGACACGCTGCGCGATCTGCGCACGCTCAACCCCGACACGGACCTCTTCTTCATCACGGGCGCCGACGCCCTCGGCCAGATCCTCACCTGGCGCTACACCGATGAACTGTTCTCCCTTGCGCACTTCATCGGGGTCACCCGGCCCGGCCACACGCTGACCGACCCGGGGCTTCCCGAAGGCGGCGTCTCCCTCGTGGAGGTCCCCGCCCTCGCCATCTCGTCCACGGACTGCCGTGCGCGGGTCGCCAAGGGGGATCCCGTCTGGTACCTGGTGCCGGACGGTGTGGTGCGTTATATCGACAAGCGCGAGCTGTACCGCGGCGATTGAGCCGAGAGGGGCACCGGTGAACGACCGACAGTACGACCCGTATGCGGGCGGCGACCCGTACGCGGGCGAGTACGCGGCTGATCAGTACCAGGTCGTCGGGTACGACGAGTACGGCCAGCCGGTGTACCAGCAGGTGCAGCCCTCGGCTTCGTACGACCAGTACGGGGCGCAGGCCCAGCAGCAGCAACCGCAGTCGCCACAGCACCAGCAGCAACAGCCGCAGGGTTACGGATACGACCCGTACGCGACCGGGCAGCAGCCTCCTGTCCCGCCGTACGACTCCTCGTACGACTCGGCCTCTTACGGCTCGACTCCGTACGACTCCGGTTCGTACGGGACGTACGACCAGCAGCAGGGCCAGCACCAGCAGGGTCAGCACCAGGGCCAGCAGCAGGCCGCCGCCCAGCAGACGCAGACCGGCTGGATCCCGCAGCAGTCGCGGCAGCCGGAACCGGAACCCGAGCGCGAGCCGGAGCCCGGGCCCCGGAACCAGCAGGAGCGCGAGCGCGATCCCGCCTACGAGACCCAGCAGTTCTCCTTCATCGAGGAGCCGGACGAAGAGTCCGAAGACGTCATCGACTGGCTGAAGTTCACCGAGAGCCGCACCGAGCGGCGCGAGGAGGCCAAGCGGCGCGGGCGTTCCAGGGTGGTCGCCCTCGTCGTCGTGCTCGCGCTCGTGATCGCGGGCGGCGTCGGCTACCTCTGGTACGCGGGCAAGCTGCCCGGCCTCTCGGACGACGCGTCCGGCGACGGAGCCGCGGCGGCGGGCCCGCAGAACCGCGACGTGATCGTCGTCCACCTGCACAACACCAAGGGCGGCGGCACCTCCACGGCGCTCCTGGTGAACAACACCACGGCCAAGCGCGGCACCACCGTCCTGCTGCCCAACTCCCTCTCCGTGACGAACGACGAGGGCGCGGGGACCACGCTCGGCAAGTCCGTCGACGACGACGGTTCGACCGGCACCCGCGAATCGATCGACAGCCTGCTCGGCACGCAGGTCGAGGGCACCTGGCGGCTCGACACCCCGTACCTGAACAACCTCGTCGAGCTGGTCGGCAACATCGACGTCGACACGGACGCGAACGTGCCGGACCCCAAGGCCAAGAAGGGGCAGGCGCCGCTCGTGAAGAAGGGCGAGCAGCAGACGCTCAGCGGCCCGATGGCCGTCGCGTACGCCACCTACCGCGCGTCCGGCGAGTCCGAGACGGCGCAGCTGGACCGGTTCGGGCAGGTCATGCAGGGCGTCCTGCGCAAGCTCTCGTCCGACCCGCAGGCCGCGACGACCACCGTCCAGTCCCTCGCCCAGATCCTGGACCCCTCGCTCAAGGAGCAGGACCTCGGCGCCTTCCTCGCCAAGCTCGCCGACCGCGCCAAGGGCGGCGACTACGCCACCCAGCTGCTCCCGGTGCAGCAGGACGGGACGCTCTCGGAGAAGACCGGCGCGAGCGTCGTCAAGAACGTCCTGGGCGGCGCGGTCAAGAACCCGGACAAGGGCGCGGCCGTACGGGTCGGCGTCAAGAACGCCTCGGGGACCAAGGGCGCCGGGCAGGAGGCGCGGATCTCGCTCGTCAACGGCGGCTACACCTTCGTCGACAGCGGCGCGGGTACGTCGGCCCAGGCCGCGTCGCAGGTCACCTACGCCGACGCGGACAAGAAGAAGCAGGCCGTCGAGGTCGCCAAGACCCTCGACCTGCCGGACAGCGCGGTCCGCAAGGGCAAGACCGCACCGAACGCGGACGTCTCGGTCGTCCTCGGGCAGGACTACAAGACGGGATGAGCCGCAGACCCCCGGCCGGGCGCTTCCGCGCGGCCGGGGGCTCTGGGCCGGGGGCTTCCCGGCCGGGGTGACGCAGCAGACAGGGCCATCGGGCGATCGTCGGGAGTGCTGTCGGCGGTCCGTGAGACCCTTGGTGTGTCTTGACCACCTGAAGGAAGCTCAACTGTGACCGCCACGGACCGCTCCATCGAGCTCATCAAGGTCGCCGCTCAGTCGGCCGCCGACAAGCTCGCGCACGACATCATCGCGTACGACGTCAGCGACGTGCTGTCGATCACGGACGCCTTCCTGCTCGCCTCCGCGCCCAACGACCGCCAGGTCAAGTCGATCGTCGACGAGATCGAGGAGCGGCTCAGCAAGGACCTCGGCGTCAAGCCGGTGCGCCGCGAGGGCGACCGCGAAGCCCGCTGGGTCCTCCTGGACTACGTGGACATCGTGGTGCACGTCCAGCACAGCGAGGAGCGTGTTTTCTACGCTCTTGAGCGCCTCTGGAAGGACTGCCCCGAGATCGACCTCCCTGCGGACGCCGTCGCGACCCGCGGCAAGGCCGCCGAGCACGCCGAGCAGCGCGCCGCGGAGGAGGCAGCCGACCTGGACGGTGAGCTTCGGTGACCAGCCGCGGCTGCCGGATCATCCTGTGGCGGCACGGCCAGACGTCCTGGAACCTGGAGCGCCGCTTCCAGGGCTCCACGGACATCGAGCTGACCGACACCGGCGTCTCGCAGGCCAGGCGCGCCGCCCGGCTGCTCGCCTCGCTGAAGCCGGACGCCATCGTCGCGTCCGACCTCAAGCGGGCGGCGGCCACCGCGGGTGAGCTCGCCGCCCTCACCGGCCTGGACGTCACGTACGAACAGGGCCTCCAGGAGACGTACGCCGGTGAGTGGCAGGGCCTGACGCACGACGAGATCATCACGCGCTTCGGCGACCAGTACACCGCGTGGAAGCGCGGCGAATCGGTGCGCCGCGGCGGCGGCGAGCTCGAGACCGAGGTCGCCGACCGGGCGGCGCCGATCGTGCTCCGCCATGCCGAGAAGCTGCCGGAGAACGGCACGCTCGTGGTGGTCAGCCACGGCGGCACGATCCGCACCACCATCGGCCGTCTCCTCGGCCTGGAGTCCCACCACTGGGAGGGCCTCGGCGGGCTCTCCAACTGCTGCTGGTCCGTGCTCGGCCAGGGCGCGCGGGGCTGGCGCCTGCTCGAGCACAACGCCGGCACGCTGCCGGAGCCGGTGCTCGGCGACGACGATTAGCCCTGCACCGGGCGGGTGCGGGAGCGAGTGCCGGACCGGGTGACAGAGCCGCTGGTCGGAGGGCCCGGGAGGGCCCGTCACCCGGATTTCACATTCCGGCCCGGCGCAGGCTAAAGTTCTTCTTGTTCGCCCGCCGAGCGGGACAGAACACGGGGCTATAGCTCAGTTGGTAGAGCGCCTGCATGGCATGCAGGAGGTCAGGAGTTCAATTCTCCTTAGCTCCACATTCAGGATCCCGTCCTCATCAGAGGGCGGGATTCTTCCGTTTCCGGCGGCCTGAGCGCGCGAAGCTCGGCCGCCCGCCCGCGGCTCTCCTCGTCGTCCGGTGTGTACGCGACGATCCGGCACTCCGGCATGCCGTTGATGGACAGCGAGACCGAGGTCATCCGCAGCTCACCGACCGCCTCGTGCCGGAACGTCTTCACACGCGGTCCGGGCGGCGCCACGTCCCCGCTCTCCCACAGCTCGGCGAAGTGCGCGCTCGAGGCCGACAGGCGGCGTATGAAGTCCTCCCAGGCGGGCTCGCCCACGTGCCGGCCGTACGAACTGCGCAGCGTCGCCACCATCACCGGCAGCTCCTCGTCGCGGAAGACCAGCGGACAGACGGGGTCGGGCGCTATGAACAGCGTCCACAGCACGTTCGGCGTCCCGAAGGCCTCCAGCTGGGGGACGAAGAAGAGATCGCGATAGGCGGGGTTGGTGGCGAGGATGTCGTACCGCGCGTTGTAGACCACGGCCGGATGCGGGTCGAGGGCGTCGATGATGCCCTGGATCTCCGGTCCGACGGCCGCGGGGGACGCGGTCCTGCGGACGGGCTCGTAGGGAACCTCGGCCAGGTGGTACAGATGCTCGCGCTCGGCCCTGTCGAGGCGCAGCGTGCGTGCCACGGCGTCCAGGACCTGCGCGGAGGCGTTGATCGGGCGGCCCTGCTCCAACCACGTGTACCAGGTGACGCCGACTCCGGAGAGCTGCGCGACCTCCTCGCGGCGCAGGCCGGGTGTGCGGCGGCGCAGGCCGGGCGGCATGCCCACGTCCGCCGGTGTCACCCTGGCCCTGCGGCCCCGCAGGAAGGCGGCGAGCTCCGGCCTCCGCCGCTGAGCCGTCGTCCCCGTCCGCGTCGCATCCGCCGTCCGCGTCGCATCGCTCATCCGCGTCGCATCCCCCATCACCGTCACGTCCCCCATCGTCGGTCCATGGCTCCGGCTTTGCCAGGTGCTGCCAGTACCAGCATCGGCGGGCTCTCGTTACCCGTACCAACTCGCCGTCACGCTCGGCCTCATGACAACGACCACCCCGTCCACCGCTACGGATCCCACTGGTTCAGGTCCCGCATTCAGTAAAGCCCCCGGCACTGACAATCGCCCGGGGCGGCTGCTCGCGGTCGTCGTCGCGGCGCAGTTCATGGCGCTGCTCGACACCTTCATCGTCAACGTCGCCGCGCCCACCATCCGCAGCGAACTGGGCGCTTCGGGCGCCGGGTTGCAGCTGGTGATCGCCGGTTACACCATCACGTACGCCGTGCTCCTGATCACCGGCGCGCGGCTCGGCGACCGGCTCGGCCATCGTCGCCTCTATCTCGTCGGCCTCACGGTCTTCACCGTCGCCTCGCTCGCCTGCGGACTCAGCCGCGGCACCGGCGAGTTGATCGCCTTCCGGCTCCTTCAGGGCACCGGCTCCGCGCTGCTCATCCCACAGGTGCTCAGCCTGATCCAGCGCAACTTCACCGGCGAGGCGCGGACGAGGGCGCTCGGTGCGTACGCGGCCGTGCTCGCCGTCGGGGCCGCCGCGGGGCAGGTGCTCGGCGGAATCCTGGTCAGCGCGGACCTGTTCGGCACGGGATGGCGGCCGGTGTTCCTGGTGAACGTGCCGGTCGGCGTGGTCCTGCTGATCATGGCAGGGCGGGTGCTGCCGCGTGACGCCTCCCGGAAGCCGGGGGAGTCCGGGAAACCGGGGCGGCGGGCGCGTGGGCTCGATCTGCCGGGGCTCGTGCTGCTGGGTGCGGCCGTCGCGCTGCTCACCGTGCCGCTGGTGCTCGGCCAGCAGGAGGGCTGGCCGCTGTGGTCCTGGCTCTCGCTGGGCTCGGCAGCGGTGCTCTTCGCGCTCTTCTGCCGCTACGAGTCCCGGCTCGCCCGCAGGGGCGGCGCGCCGCTGATCGCACCGCGGGTCCTGCGCATCCCCGGCATGGGCCTGGCGGTCTTCCGGATCACCGCGGTGATGGCGGTCAACGCGGGCTTCATGTTCGTGCTCACGCTGCACGTCCAGGGCGGCCTCGGCTACAGCGCGCTGCGTGCCGGTCTGACCTTCGGGCCGACCGCCGTGGTCTTCGGCGCGGTCGGGCTCACCTGGCGGCGCTGGCCGGCGGCGGCCCAACGGGCACTGATCCCCGGCGGGTTCGCGCTCACCGCGGTGTCGGCGGTCGCGGTGGGTCTCGTGCTGCGGGACGGCGGGGAGGGCGGACTGTGGCTGTACGCGGCCTTCGTGGGCATCGGTGCGGGGCTCTCCCTCGGGTTCAGCCCGACGCTCACCCGGGCGCTCTCCACGGTGCGGTCCGAGGACGCCGCGGACGCCAGCGGCCTCCTTTCGACGGTCGCTCAGCTCGGCCAGTTGATCGGCGTCGCGTGTTTTGGCGCACTTTTCCTCAACCGGCTTGAGTCACAGGGGGCTCCGGGGGCGTATTCATCCGCGGACGCGCTTCTGGTGTGTGCATATGCCCTGGCCGGGGCCGCCGCGCTGGGTGCCGTGTCCGGACTGGTACGACTGCGTCGCTGACCGGGTCGCTCGGGCCATGGCAGAATCGGACAGCCGGAAGGGGACCGCACCAGACCACCGAATGTGACCCGACGGGAGGGAGAGCGATGCCTGCGAGCATCCTCGATGAGGCCGCCGGCCCCATCGAAGTGGCCGCGCCACGTCGCGCTGCCGCTCCCTCCGCGGCGATCGCACCCCATCTCACCTGTCCGTCCTGCGGTTCGTCCCATGTCGCCCAAGTGCTCGGCGACAACGGCGGTGTCTCGTACGTGTGCACGGCCTGCGGCCGCAGCTGGAGCTGATCGATGGGTGCACACAGGCGGAAGTGCGACTGGTGCGGCAGTGGTACGCCCATCGTCCGCGACATGGAACCGGTCAACCCGGACTACCAGTACTGGTGCGAGGAGTGCGCGCGGGCGCTGATCATAAAGGGCGACCCCATCGAGACGTACCGCGAGCTCGAGGGGGAGCCGATCTATGGCCGGCTGCTCGACGAGCACTGCACGCTCAAGCGCTTCTACTCCTTCGCCACGGCTTGATCCCCGGGTGGGTCCGGCGTCCGATCTCCTGCAGCAGGAACGCGAAAGCGGTCCCTACGTAGAGGGCGGACAGTGTCATCTCGCCAAAGTTCTGGTCGAGTTCAAGCCGCCCCTCGCCATGGGGAACCCACCACAGGGCGTATGAACAGAAGACGAGCACCACGGCGCCGGTGGCCGTCCACCGTGCCCGGCCATCCCGGCGCAATGCCGCCGTCCACAGGAGCAGCGCCATCGGCACGCACCACACCCAGTGGTGCGACCACGACACCGGGCTGACCAGGAGAGCGGTCGCCGCGCAGGCCACCGCGGCCCGTGCATGCTCCCCGCGCAGCGCCGCGCGCACCGCCGCCGTGAGCCCGAGCACGCCGGCCGCCGCGGCGGCCGCCACCCACAGGGCGCCGGGGTCGTCGGTGTGCAGGAGCCGCGCGAGGACCCCGCGCAGCGACTGGTTTGCGGTGTCCTCGGCGAGCCCGACCCGGCCCGCCTCGAAGACCATCCGGGTCCAGAAGCGCCGGGAGTCGTAGGGGAGGACCGCGGCAGCGAGCAGCGTCACACCGGCGAACGAGGCGGCAGCCACGCACGCGCGGCGGACGGGCGGGCGCCACTGCCCGCGCCGCACGGCCTCGGCGGCACCGGTGAGCAGCAGGAAAACCGCGAAGAGGGCAGGCGTGAGCTTGATCGCCGCCGCGATGCCGATGCCCAGGCCCGCCCAGCGGTGGTCCGGTCGCCGTGACAGGTCCCACAGGACCAGGACGGCGAGCAGCAGATTGATCTGGCCGTACCGCAGGGTCGTCCACACCGGCTCCGCCCAGACGGCGAGCGCGGACACCCACAGAGCGGCCTCCACGCGCGCGTGCCCGGTGCTCGTGGCGGGTCCGGTGCCGCCGGCCGGCCCGATGAGCCGGAAGGCGAGGTGGACGAACGCCACCAGGAGGAGCAGATTCCCGAGCGTCGCCAGCGTGCGCATGTCCGCCGTCTCCAGGAGCGTCAGCGGGGTGAACAGCAGGGCCGCGAACGGTGGGTAGGTGGTGGGCAGATGGGCCTCGGTGGTGCGCAGTGCGTAAAGGTCGCCGCCCGCGCGCACGGTCTCGCCCTCGGCCCGGTAGACCATCAGATCGATCATGGAGACGTCCGCGGCGCGCTGCGCGAGCCAGAAGGCCGTGAAGGAGAGCAGGCATGCCCCGGCGGCGAAGGGCACACGGTGGCGGGCGCCGACAAGCGCGATCACGGTCACGAAGGCTGACAGTACCGGCCGTATCCGTACAGACCGGAAACGATTTGGTAGAGCACGGGGAGGACCGTGTAATGTTTACGAAGTCGCCGGGGGAACCGGGCGGACAAGCAAGGGGCTATAGCTCAGTTGGTAGAGCGCCTGCATGGCATGCAGGAGGTCAGGAGTTCAATTCTCCTTAGCTCCACAGGAAATGAGAGCGGGCCACCCGGATCGGGTGGCCCGCTTTCGTGTGTCTTCCGGCGCTTCGAGCGTCTTCTAACGGGTGACCCGGTGGGTCACTGCCGTCCGCTGCCGAGCGCCCTGCGGCCACGGCCACCACGGCCCGGCGGGAGCGCGAGCGGCAGCGCCGTGCGCGGCGCGGGCCGGGACGGGTCCTCCTCGATGCGCAGCGCGAGCGCGGGGCAGCGCCGTACGGCACGTGTGGCGCGGGCTTCGGAGTACCGCGGCACGGACGCTTCCGCCACCGAGGGGAAGCCGTCGGGGCCCAGCTGGATCAGCTCGGGGACGATGTCCGCGCAGAGCCCGTGGCCCTGGCAGAGCGTCCAGTCGACGGCGAGCCTGCGGCCGCTGGGCGCCTCGGCCTGCGGGACCTCCTCCTGGAGCGGCAGGACGCCCTCCACGGGACGGCCGCAGCCGCCGCCCAGGACGTGTGCGGCGAGGTCGTCCGTGAAGGCCGAGATGCTCGACTCGATGAAGGCCGCGGTGCCGTCCGGGTGCTTGCAGGCGCCGCGTCGCTTCACGGCCCGCGTCACCTCGCGCAGCGCCTCCAGGGCGGTGGGGCCGCCGCCGTCCAGGACGTCCGCCAGGCCGCGGGCCGCCGCTGGAAGGCCCAGGTAGCAGGGTCCGCACTGGCCCGCGCTCTCGGAGGCCAGCCAGTTCGCCACGTGCAGCGACTCCCCGAGCGGGCAGGTCGCCGGACCGATCGGCAGGATCGCGCCCGCGCCGAGCGCGCCGCCGCAGGCCTCCAGGGAGGCGCGCGAGACGACCGCGTCATGAGCGGTGACCGCGTCGAGCCACTTGCCGTGATAGCCGCCCGTCAGGACGCCCTGGGGGAGCGGCGGGGCGCCGGCCAGCTGCAGGACGTACCGCAGGGGCACTCCCGTGGGGACCTCGACCACCATGGGCCGGGCGACGGCTCCGGAGACGGTGAGCAGCACCGTGCCGGGCTCCTCCCGCAGGCCGGTGCGGCAGTAGCGGTCGGGGCCGATCCGGGCGGCAACCGCGAGCTGGGCGAAGGTCTCCGCGTTGGACAGCAGGGTGGGCGCGCCGCCCACTCCGGAGTCGGAGGTACGCACCTTGCGCCCCGGCGGCATCGGGGGGCCGCCGTCCGCGGAGCGCACCAGGGCCGAGGACTCGCCGGTCACCATGCGCACCGGATTGCGCTGCACGCGCGCGCGGATGGTCGATCCGCGCCGGTTGGTGAGGCCGCGCTCGGCGAGCGCCGCGAGCATCGAGGACTCGGTGGAGTCCCGGGTCACGCCCACGACCAGCGTGCGGGCGCCCAGGGCCTCGGCGGCAAGGAGAGCGCCGTCGAGGATGAGGTGCGGGGCGCGGTTGATCAGGACGGTGTCCTTGCGGCAGGCGGGTTCGTCCTCGCTGCCGTTGACGACGACCACGGGGCGCACGCCCCGGCGTATCGCCGCGTCGGCGACCGAGCGCAGCTTCTTGGCGAAGGGGAAGCCCGCGCCGCCCCTGCCGCGCAGCGAGATCGCCTCGGAGAGGGTGGCGAGGGACTCGCCCGCCATGGGTTCGAGCGGGCCGTGCACCTTCAGGTGCATCGCCAGATCGAGGCGCTCGACCAGATCGAAGCCCGAGGTCAGGAGCGGAAGCCCGACGACGCGGACTTCGGGGACGTCGGGCAGCGACGCGTTCACTTGGGTCCTCCGGTGGCGGCGTTCCAGGGCTCGCCCGAGCTGGGTGCCTGGAAGGTGTGGGGCAGCGGTTCAGTGGCGGGTCCGCTGTCGTACGGGGCTTGGTACGGGGCCTCGTACGGCGGGTTGTACGGGGGGTTGTGGGCCGCGTCGTACTGCGGGTCGTACGCGGTGTCGTGGGAGCGGTAGGAGGTGGGCTCGGAGTCGTACGCCGTGGCGTGGGTGTCGTACGAGGTGGTGTCGTACGAGGTGGTGTCGTACGGGATGTGCGGAGCCTCGGCCGGGGGAGGCGGGGACGGGGACGGCCAGCGGGGCGGGGGGTCGGTGCTCTGCACGACCTGCGTGGGCTGGTCGGTGGAGGCCAGGACGCGGTAGGCCGCGGCGATGCCGACCACCGGGGGTTCGGTCGTGGCGTCCGGGGAGCGGCCGGGAGCGGCTGCCGTGCCGGGCAGCGGGGACTCGGTGGTGTCCCGGCGGACGGGCTCCCTGCTGCCCGCCCTGCCCTCCGGTTCGAGAAGGGCCAGGATCCGGGCGGCCACCTTCCGTTTGAGCGGAAGCGGCGCCGCGCGCAACGCGACCGCACCCGCGACGGCGACCAGGCAGAGGCAGTACATGACGAGCACCCACGGCTTGGGCGCGCGTCCCGCGTACAGACCGTGGACCAGCGCCGAACACCAGGCGGGGTAGGCCAGCATGTGCAGCGCACGCCAGCGCGAGGCGACCTGGGCCGGCGACGCGAAGGCGCTGCGCAGGGCCCCGGTGACGCCCGTGACCACCATCAGAAGCCCGGCGAGCGAGCCGAGGCCGATGAGGCCGTCGCTGCCCGAGAAGCCGAGCCCGAAGGGGATGAGGGCGCCGACGGGCGACACGTGGTCGAGCGCGAGTTTGACGGTGACGTGCAGCAGCAGGAACCCGATGGAGGCGACGGCGGTGGCCCGGTGCACGGCCTGGGCGAGCAGTCGCTGACGGGAGTGCAGGAAGAGGCGGTCGGTGGCGACCAGGCCCCAGACGACGGCGGCGGTCAGGGAGACCAGGGACAGGACGCCGGTGGTGAAGTCGAGGGCGGCGCGGAAGGCGTCGCTCCCGATGATGACTATCAGCGGTATCAGCAGAAGTGCGGCGGTGGTCAGGACTCCGCGCGTGGTTCTGCTCGGTTCGGGGAAGGCTGCGAACGTACGGCTCTTGCGGTTGGTGCGGTTGGAGCTGTCGGTGCGGCTCTTGCGATGAGGATTCAGAGGGTTCATGGGGGCGACTCCGAAATGGCTCGATCGCCGCATGCTAAGTGGACGCATACCAGTGAGTACGAGGTTTGAGTTATTGCGTTGTTATCTAAACGCGACTCGATCTTGGTGTTGCCCCGATAGGGGTCGGTACGCGGAGTAACCTTTGGCCAAAGGTGGGGTTCCGGGCCTCCTGCGGGCCGGTGAGCGGTGCCGGGCTCCGGGGTGGAACCTCGTCGCGGGCCGCACGAGCGCTGCGGTACCCTGACGCCATGCGTGCCGTACGCCTTCTGCTTAGCGGGCCGCGCTGATCAGTCCCGACCGCCGGAAAATCGCGGTCGGCATCGGCGCGGCGTCCCCTCCTGTGTGAGGGGCTTTTTCATTTGGCCGGGACGGCCATTTCCGCAGGCAGAGACGATCGATGGAGCTTTGAGGATCATGAGCGAGACGAATTCTGCTGCCGCCTCCGAGGTGGCCGCACCGCACCGCTACACGGCCGCCCTGGCCGCCGACATCGAGGCACGCTGGCAGGACTTCTGGGACGCCGACGGCACGTACGAGGCGCCCAACCCGAGCGGCGACCTGGCGCCGGTGGACGAAGCGCAGGCGGCGCTGGTCGCCAAGCCCAAGCAGTTCATCATGGACATGTTCCCCTACCCCTCCGGCGCCGGCCTGCACGTCGGCCACCCGCTGGGGTACATCGCCACCGACGTCTACGCCCGCTTCCAGCGCATGACGGGCCACAACGTCCTGCACACCCTGGGCTTCGACGCCTTCGGCCTGCCCGCCGAGCAGTACGCCGTCCAGACGGGCACCCACCCGCGGGCCTCCACCGAGGCCAACATGGAGAACATGAAGTCGCAGCTGCGGGCCCTGGGCCTGGGCCACGACAAGCGCCGCTCCTTCGCGACGATCGACCCGGACTACTACAAGTGGACCCAGTGGATCTTCGTACAGATCTTCAACTCCTGGTACGACGCCAACGCGCAGAAGGCCCGCCCGATCGCCGACCTGGTCGCGCAGTTCGACAGCGGTGAGCGTGCCGTACCGGGCACCACGCGCGCGTGGAGCGAGCTGGACGCGTCGGAGCGCGCGGAGGTCCTGGGCGAGTACCGCCTGGCGTACGCCTCAGACGCGCCCGTCAACTGGTGTCCCGGCCTGGGCACCGTCCTGGCGAACGAGGAGGTCACCGCCGACGGCCGGTCCGAGCGCGGCAACTTCCCCGTCTTCAAGGCCAAGCTGCGCCAGTGGAACATGCGCATCACCGCGTACGCCGACCGCCTGCTGGACGACCTGGACGGCCTGGACTGGCCCGAGGCCATCAAGCTGCAGCAGCGCAACTGGATCGGCCGCTCCGAAGGCGCCCGCGTCGACTTCCCCGCCGGTTCCGAGGGCGACGCGATCACCGTCTTCACCACCCGCCAGGACACCCTGTTCGGCGCCACCTACATGGTCCTGGCGCCCGAGCACGAGCTGGTCGAGAAGCTGATCCCGGACGCCTGGCCCGAGGGCACCCACGAGGTGTGGACCGGCGGGCACGCCACCCCGGCCGAGGCGGTCGCCAAGTACCGCGCGTTCGCCGCCTCCAAGTCCGACGTGGAGCGCCAGGCCGACGCCAAGGAGAAGACCGGCGTCTTCACCGGCGTCTACGCCACCAACCCGGTCAGCGGCGAGCAGGTCCCCGTCTTCATCGCCGACTACGTCCTGATGGGCTACGGCACCGGCGCGATCATGGCCGTCCCCGCCCACGACAGCCGCGACTTCGCTTTCGCGCGGGCCTTCAACCTGCCGATGCGGTGTGTGGTCGAGCCGTCCGACGGCCGCGGCACCGACACCTCGACGTGGGACGACGCCTTCTCCTCCTACGAGGCGAAGCTGGTCAATTCCGCGAACCCGGAGATCTCGCTGGACGGCCTGGACGTCGCCGGCGCCAAGGCGCGCATCACCGGCTGGCTGGCCACCCGCGGCATCGGCGAGGGCACCGTCAACTTCCGCCTGCGCGACTGGCTGTTCAGCCGCCAGCGCTACTGGGGCGAGCCCTTCCCGATCGTCTACGACGAGGACGGCATCGCGCACTCGCTGCCCGAGTCGATGCTGCCCCTGGAGCTGCCGGAGGTCGACGACTACTCCCCGCGCACCTTCGACCCGAACGACGCGCAGACCTCTCCGGAGACGCCGCTGTCCCGCAACGAGGACTGGGTCAACGTCACCCTGGACCTGGGCGACGGACCGAAGAAGTACCGCCGCGAGACCAACACGATGCCCAACTGGGCCGGTTCCTGCTGGTACGAGCTGCGCTACGTGGACCCGCACAACGACCAGAAGCTGGTCGACCCGGCCATCGAGCAGTACTGGATGGGCCCGCGCGAGGGCCAGCCGACCGGCGGCGTCGACCTGTACGTGGGCGGCGCCGAGCACGCCGTGCTGCACCTGCTGTACGCGCGCTTCTGGTCGAAGATGCTGTTCGACCTGGGGCACATCTCGTCCAGCGAGCCGTTCCACAAGCTGTTCAACCAGGGCATGATCCAGGCCTACGTCTACCGCGACAGCCGTGGCTTCCCGGTCCAGGCCACCGAGGTCGAGGAGCGTGACGGCCAGTACTTCTTCGAGGGCGAGCCGGTCAAGCGCGAGCTGGGCAAGATGGGCAAGTCCCTGAAGAACGCGGTCACTCCGGACGAGATCTGCGACGAGTACGGCGCGGACACCCTGCGTCTGTACGAGATGGCGATGGGCCCGCTGGACGTCTCGCGCCCGTGGGACACGCGCGCGGTGGTCGGCCAGTACCGACTGCTGCAGCGCATGTGGCGTCTGATCGTCGACGAGTCGACCGGTGAGGTCACGGTCGCGGACGTCGCCGAGTCCGACATCGCCGAGGGCACGCTGCGCGCCCTGCACAAGGCGATCGACGGCGTGCGCCAGGACCTGGACGGCATGCGGTTCAACACCGCCATCGCCAAGATCACCGAGCTGAACAACTACCTGACCAAGGAGGGCGGCACGCTGCCGCGCTCGGTCGCCGAGCGCCTGGTGCTGCTGATCGCCCCGCTGGCCCCGCACGTCGGCGAGGAGCTGTGGCGCAAGCTGGGCCACACCGACTCGGTCGTCCACCAGGACTTCCCCGTGGCCGACCCGGCGTACGTCGTGGACGAGACCGTGACCTGTGTCGTGCAGATCAAGGGCAAGGTCAGGGCGCGCCTGGAGGTCTCCCCGTCGATCTCGGACGAGGAGCTGGAGAAGGTGGCTCTGGGGGACGAGAGGGTGTTGGCGGCGCTGGACGGTGCCGGGATCCGCAAGGTCATCGTGCGGGCGCCGAAGCTGGTGAACATCGTCCCGGCCTAGCGGCGCGGGAGTGGCATGGGGGTAGTCCCCTACGGGCAGGTTGGGGGTTCCGTCGGAACCCTCGGCCTGCCCTTTGCGTTTACCGTTGAAGAGTCGGTGCGGAACCCGCCGCAGGACCTGGGAGGAGCGTCATGGAAGCCGTGGGCGTGATCGTGGCGCTGCTTGTCGTGCTGTTTCTGGTCTTTGGTGTGTACATGACGGTGAAGGCGGTCGGTGCCGCCAAGCGCAGCGTGGACCGCACGATCTCGCAGGCCCGCCGGTCCGTGGAGGACACGACGCTGCGCGCGAAGAGTTTCGCGCAGGTGGGCCCGGCCGCCGAACTGGCCCAGCTGCGGCTCTCGTTGCGTACGTCCATGCGGGCCACGCAGGACGCCCTGCAGGCCGGCGTGGTCGAAGACACCTCGCTGAAGGAGTCCCTGGGACTCTTCGAGCGGCTGAGCGCACACGGGCACGAGCTGGACGAAGAGCTCCGGCGCCTTGAGCGGGACCCCGACAAGGCGACCATGGCCCAGCGGCTTCCCGCGCTGCGGGAGCGCACGGCGCAGATCACGAAGTCGGCGGACTCGCTGCGATGGGTGGTGCGGGACCGGGCCCACCGTTTCGCGGACGACGACCTGGAGTCGCTGAGCTCGCAGATCGACCTGGAGACGGGCGCACTGCGGCACTGGACGAAGGAGCCGGCGCCCACGCAGACCCCCGCCGCATGGCCCGAGCCCGAGCAGGCGGCGGACGCGGGCAAGGCGGAGCAGACGTGGACGGAGCCGTCGGAGCAGCCGGGACGGCCGGAGCAGGCGAAGCCGTCCGGCTCGGCGGAGGAGTCGCGGCCCGCCATCACGCCGCCGGCGTCGCGGCCCTCGTACCCCTGGGAGAAGCAGGCCAGGCCCGAGAGCACGACGTGATCGCGCGGGTGATCCGGCGGGCGACCTGGCGGGCGACCTGGCACGGTCGGGAGTACGGCTGGCAGACTGGCCCGCGAGGGGCCGGGCTGCCGCGGTCCGCTCCAGGCAGGTAATCTCCACCGCATGTCCCGTCATGTCGCGATCGTCACGGATTCAACGGCCTATCTGCCGCAGCGGACGATGGAGCGGCACGGCATCACGTCGGTACCCCTGACCGTGGTCCTCGGTGACCAGGCGCTCGAAGAGGGTACGGAGATCTCGGCCCGTTCCCTGGCCCTCGCGCTGCAGAAGCGGCGTTCCGTGACCACCTCGCGGCCGAGCCCTGAAGTCTTCGCGCAGACCTACCGCAAGGTCGCCGAGTCGGGCGCGACGGCCATCGTCTCGCTGCATCTGTCCGCCGAGTTCTCGGGCACGTACGACGCGGCGGTCCTCGCCGCGAAGGACGCTCCGGTGCCGGTACGAGTGGTGGACACCGGCATGGTCGCGATGGCCCTGGGCTTCTGCGCGCTCGCGGCGGCGGAGGCGGCCGAGGCCGGCGGCTCGGTGGACGAGGCGGTGACCGCGGCGGAGAAGCGGGCCGCGAACACGTCCGCGTACTTCTACGTCGACACGCTCGACTATCTCCGCCGGGGCGGCCGGATCGGCGCCGCACAGGCTCTGCTGGGCTCGGCCCTTGCCGTGAAGCCGCTGCTCGAACTGGACGGCGGGCGCATCGAGATGCTGGAGAAGGTGCGGACGGCGTCCAAGGCGATCGCCCGCCTGGAGGAGATCGTGGTCGAGCGGGCCGGGGCCGACCGCGTCGACATCGCGGTGCATCATCTGGCGGCTCCCGAACGGGCATCGACCCTCGCGGACCGGCTCAGGGACCGGGTGCCCGGACTTGCGGAGCTGCACGTGAGCGAGGTCGGGGCGGTGATCGGGGCGCATACGGGGCCCGGGTTGTTGGGGGCCGTGGTTTCGCCCTGGTGAGGTTTGTCCTTTCCGTGGGCCGGCCCGGGGGCTGGCCTTTTTCCGGGTGGTGGGGATGTCCACCTCCTGGGTGACGGGGTTATCCACAACTGTCGGGTAATCCACGGGAATTGACCAAGATCAACAAGTTTTCGCCGCGGTGTCTAGCGTCGTCGGCATGACACTTCGATCTCTTTCACGGACACCTGCCGCGACGAGTGGGCCGGGGCGGGGCGCCGCTTCCGATGGCCGTTCCTCTGACGGTCGTTCCCCTGACGGTCGCTCCTCGGATGGCCGTGAGCGGTACCGCCGCGCGCGCAGGCGGGCAGCCAGGCGCAGGCACGTTTCGGGGGAGGCGCGGGCGCAGGCGCTTGCGTTGCGGCAGCGGGCGGAGTTGCTATTTGCCGAGCCTGAACGGGTGCACGACGCAGGGGGATTGAGATCGGGGGCGCCACCGCCGCAGGATCCGCCGCAACCGCAGCTGGAGTTGCCGCAACCGCGGCTGGACTCGCAGCCCCGAACCGAAGGCCCGGCTCAGCGGCCGGTGGCGTCCGCAGACGGTGGTGAGCAGGAGCCGCCGTTGCGGGGGCGCGTGGGGCTTGCTGTGCGGGAGCGGTTGCCGGTGTGGCTGCAGCTGCGGTGCGGACTTGAGAGGCGGAGCCTCGTCGCCCTCGTGGTGGTCATCGCCGTTGCCGGGGTCTTCGCCGCCCAGCATTTCTGGGCCGGGCGGACACAGTCGGTGCGGGCGCCGGACGTGGTCGGCGCGGCGCCCGATCGGGGCGCGGAGCCGTCTGCGTCCCCCGGAGCCCCGCCTTCTCCGGAGGGCGGTGGCCGGGCAGCGGCCGGAGCGGGCGCTGTGGCCGGTGCGGGCGGCGGTGAGGTCGTCGTGGACGTCAGCGGGAAAGTCCGGAGCCCGGGGATGCTGCGGCTGCCCGCGGGCTCCCGGGTCGCCGACGCGCTGAAGGCCGCGGGCGGGGTGCGCCCCGGTGCGGACACGGCCGGCCTCAACCGTGCCCGCCTGCTCGTCGACGGTGAACAGGTGGCCGTTGGCGCCCCGGCGGCGGCTGGGGCAGCTCCGGCAGCTCCGGCCGTGCCCGGCGGCGCGGGACCGGCCGCAGGGTCGGCGGGAGCGAGTCCCGCCGCGCCGATCGGCCTCAACACGGCCACCGCCGAGCAGCTCGACGAACTGCCGGGCGTGGGGCCCGTGCTGGCCCAGCACATCATCGACTACCGCACGGAGCACGGCGGTTTCCGCTCGGTGGACGAGCTGCGCGAGGTCAACGGAATCGGCGACAAGCGCTACGCCGACCTGCAGAACCTTGTGCGCCCATGAGGCCGGGGAGCCGGGCGACCGAGGGGTCGGCCGGAGACCCGATGTCGCCGGGCGACCTGACCGCTGACGCCTCGTCCGGGCGCCGGCTCGGAGACGCCCATCCGCGGCAGGAGGGCCCGCTGGACCTGCGCCTCGTGCCGCCTGCCCTCGCGGCCTGGGGAACGGCGGCGCTGGCCCTGGACGCTCCGCCCCGGTGGGTGATCGCGGGGGTGGTGGTCTGTGTGGTGGTGGCAGGCGCGCTGTTGGTGACGTGGACGGTGCGGGGGCGGTTGGTGGGCGAGGGCGAGGGCGAGGGCGAGGGCGAGGGCGAGGGTGGGGGTGGGGCCGAGGGGGTGCGGGTCGCGCCGGAGTCGGCGGGGTTCTCGGCGCCGGCGGGGCTCTCGGACCGGCGGCTCGCAGCTCGGCGGATCCCGGATCGGCGGCAGCCCTGGCGGCGGGTTTCGGTGGCGGCCGCTCTGCTCTGTGCCGCGGCGGGCGGTGCCTCGGCTGTGCTGCATGGGGCCGACCTGCATAGGGGGCCAGTCCCCGGCCTGGCTCGTCAGTATGCGGCGGTGGAGGTCGAGGTAGAGGTCACCTCCGATCCCCGGCTCACCCGGCCCCGCGTCACGGGAGCTCATGCCGTGCCGCCCTCCGTAATGCTGGACGCGGAGATCGTCCGGGTCACGACGGGAGACGGCAAGACCTCCGTGACCCGCACTCCGGCCCTGCTTTTCGCCGGGGAGGGAGACCGGCGCGGGGGCGGGGGAGGGAGCGGCGACGGGGATTCCGGCGACGGAGTTTCCGAAGACGGCGGCTCAGCCGACCGAGCCGCCGCCCGCGGAGCCTCCGCCGGTCCCTGGTCCAAGAAGCGCTGGCTCGCGCTCCTGCCCTCGACCAGGCTCCGGGTCAGGGCGGACCTCGCGCCTCCCTTGCCGCAGAGTGACCGCATCGCGGCGGTGCTCCGGGTGGCCGGAGGGCAGGCGCCGCAGGTGATCGAGGAACCGTCGGGGCCGCAGCGCCTGGCGGGGCGGTTGCGCGGCGGGTTGCGGGAGGCCACGGACGGGTTGCCGTCCGATGCCCGGGCACTGTTGCCCGGCCTTGTGGTCGGGGACACCTCACGCGTGCCGCCCGAGCTGGAGGAGGCATTCAGGGCAACCGATTTGACGCACCTCCTCGCGGTGAGCGGCGCCAATCTCACGATCGTCCTCGCCCTGCTCATCGGGCCGCCCGGGCTCGCGCAACGCGCCGAGCGGCGGGGTATCGCACCGCGCCTCGGGATTCCGCTCCGGGCGACCGCGCTGCTCGGCGGGGCCCTCACCCTGGGCTTCGTCATCGTCTGCCGACCGGATCCGAGCGTGCTGCGGGCCGCGGCCTGTGGTCTCATCGCGCTGCTCGCCCTCGGCACGGGGCGACGCCGGTCGCTGATCCCGGCCCTGGCCGCAGCCGTGCTGCTGCTCGTCCTGTATGACCCATGGCTGGCCCGCAGCCCCGGCTTTCTGCTCTCCGTCCTTGCCACCGGCGCCCTGCTCACCCTCGCTCCCAGGTGGAGCGCCGCTCTTCAAAGACGCGGGGTTCCTCCGCGCCTGGCAGAGGCGTTGGCCGCCGCGGGTGCCGCGCAGGCGGTGTGTGCGCCCGTCGTCGCCGTCATCGCGGCACGGGTGAGCCTGGTCGCGGTGCCCTGCAACCTCCTCGCGGAGGTGGCCGTCGCGCCCGCCACGGTCTTCGGCTTCGCCGCGCTTGCGACGGCTCCGTTGGCGATGCCGGTGGCCAAGGTCTTCGCTTGGTGCGCGAGTTGGCCGGTGGCGTGGATCGCGGACATCGCCCGTACGGGTGCGGCTCTGCCAGGGAGCGGAGTCGACTGGCCCGGCGGCTGGCAGGGCGGGCTGCTGCTGGCCCTCGCCACGGTCGGCGTCGTGCTGGTCGGCCGCAGACTCTTCAGGCACCCCTGGCTCAGCGCGGCCTGCGCCCTGCTCCTCCTCCTTGCGATCGTGCAGCCTGCGCCCCTCACCCGGGTGATCGCGGGCTGGCCGCCGCCGGGCTGGCGGTTCGCGATGTGTGACGTGGGCCAGGGGGATGCCACCGTGCTCGCCGCCGGTGACGGGGCGGGCGTGGTCGTCGACGCGGGTCCCGACCCGGTGCTGGTGGACCGCTGTCTGCGTTCGCTCGGGGTCACGCGTGTACCGCTCGTCCTGCTGACCCACTTCCACGCGGACCATGTGGCGGGTCTGCCGGGGGTGCTGCGGGGGCGTTCGGTCGGGGCGATCCAGACGACGGGATATCAAGAGCCACCCGAGCAGGCGCGGTTCGTGCGCGAGCAGGCTGCCGCCCACCGGATTCCGGTGAGCAGTGCCGTGGCGGGGGAGCGGCGCAGCGCGGGCGGTGGTGTCCTCGACTGGCAGGTGCTCTGGCCCGCGGCTCAGGGCTCGGGCCCGGTATCCGCTCCCGACGGCCCGAACGACGCCAGCGTCACCCTGCTCGTCCGCGCCGAGGGGGTGACCCTGCTCCTGCTCGGCGATCTCGAACCGCCAGCCCAGCGAGCCCTCTCGCGCACACCGGCCGTGGCGGCGCTGCCGCCCGTGGACGTGCTGAAGGTCGCCCATCACGGCTCGGCCTACCAGGACCCCGGTCTCCTGCGGCGGACCGCGCCACGCCTCGCCCTCATCTCCTGCGGCAGGGACAACTCATACGGACACCCGGCACCCCGCACGGTCGCGGCGTTGCGGGCCGGGGGAGTGGAGGTAGTGCGGACGGACACCAGCGGTTCGATCGCGGTCATCGGGCCGCCCGGCGGATCAGGGGCAGGGGCCGCGACAGCGGCGGACGGGACTGCTCCGGCCCTGCGGGTGGCGACTCGACCGCCCTAGGGATCAGTGGGAGCCGGGCGGCCGGGCGGGCCGATGAGTTGCCAAAACGCCCTTCGAGGTCATGAATTCGGCTACTCGCGACACTTCAAGCTCTAGGGCAGCATTCCAGCAAAGTGGGTTCGTGTTGCATCGAATGCCGCAACGGTGATCGAATGCACCTTCGGGACAGGAGTTGTCAAGGTGCGCGGGGGTGTGTCGCATATGTTCGGCCGTTGGCTGAAGGACCGTACGGACCGTGCCGGTCGGACGAACCGAGCCGGTGGAGCAGGACAAGCCGCTCGGCCGGTCCGGGCAGGGCGGGCCGGAGGGCCCTTGTCCGCCGTGGCGGTTCCGCCCAGTGCGGGAGTGCTCAGCTGCCGGGTGCTCGACCCCGTCAATGAGCCCGTGCGGCACGCGGAGTTCGCGGTCAGCGATGCCATGGGGCGCAAGGTCGTCGGTGGGGGTCTTGATCCGTTCGGCTCGTTCGTCGCGACCGTTCCGGCCGGGGACTATCGCCTGGCGGTCTCGGCCGAAGGGTTCACTCCCTACCGGGCGAACGCCACGGTCGGGGAGAGCGCGCACGCCTCGCTCGGCGACGTCATGCTGCAGATAGCGCCGGCCCTGCCGCTGCCCGAGTCCGGTGATTGGGAGATCGATCCGCTGCACTCGTCCGTGGCCTTCACCGCGCGGCACATCGGGCTTGCGCGTATTCACGGCCGGTTCAACAGCTTCGCGGGTGCCGTGCGGCTGGGGGAGCGCATGGAGGACTCGGCGATGCACGTCGTCATCGACGCCGCCTCCATCGACACCGCGGTGAAGATGCGCGACGACCACCTGCGGTCCGGTGACTTCCTCGACGTGGAGCGCTTCCCGACAATGGAGTTCTACAGCGACCGTTTCGTGCACAAGGGCGGCAGCCGCTGGGCGATCTCGGGCGGCCTGACGCTGCACGGTGTGACGCGCACGGTCACGCTGGAGACGGAGTACCTCGGGGTGGGCCAGGGCCTCGAGGGCGAGACCCGCGTCGCCTGCCGTGCCTCCACCGAGCTGCACCGCGACGACTTCACGATCAACTGGCAGACGATGCTGGCCCGCGGTATCGCGGCGGTCGGCCCCAGCATCACCATCGACCTGGACATACAGGTCCTGCCCAAGGGCTGACGCCGCGCCTGTCCGCGGGGCGGGTCAGGGAGCCTCCAGCCAGCCCTCGTGCTCGGCCGCGAGTTCGTCGAGCGCCGTGCGGTCCAGACGCCGCTCGGGGTCCTCGACCACGACCAGCCACTGGGCGTCCTCGGCGTCGTCCTCCCCGGCCAGGGCGTCACGGACGAGCTGCGGCTGCTCGCGCACGCCGAAACGGTCGGGGAGTTCTTCCGCCACTTCCTCCGCGGCATCGCGGTCGGGCAGCACCAGGACATGTCGTACGTCGGTCACCCGCCCATTCTCCGATACGGGGCGAGCCGCCCGGAGACCGGCTGTACGGGACGGGCTGTCAGTGCCGCGTGGGATGCTTTACCGCGATGGCCAGGAAGACAGATACCGCCGACCCGCTCGCTCCTCTCACGCTCGCCGTGGGCCAGGAGGACCTCCTTCTCGACCGCGCCGTGCAGCAGGTGGTCGCGGCCGCCCGTGCCGCCGACGCCGACACGGACGTGCGCGACCTCACCTCCGACAAGCTGCAGCCCGGCACACTCGCCGAGCTGACGAGCCCCTCGCTCTTCGCCGAGCGCAAGGTCGTGGTCGTACGCAACGCGCAGGATCTGTCGGCCGACACGATCAAGGACGTGAAGGCGTATCTCGCGGCGCCGGTCGAGGAGATCACCCTCGTCCTGCTGCACGCGGGCGGGGCCAAGGGCAAGGGCCTGCTCGACGCCGCCCGCAAGGCGGGGGCCCGTGAGGTCGCCTGCCCCAAGATGACCAAGCCCGCGGACCGGCTCTCGTTCGTGCGGAGTGAGTTCCGTGCCCTGGGCCGTTCGGCGACGCCCGAGGCGTGTCAGGCCCTGGTCGACTCGATCGGCAGCGATCTGCGGGAGCTCGCGGCGGCGGTGTCCCAGCTGGTCGCGGACATCGAGGGCACGATCGACGAGGCGATCGTCGGCCGCTATTACACGGGCCGCGCGGAAGCCTCCAGCTTCACCGTGGCCGACCGTGCCGTGGAGGGCCGGGCCGCCGAAGCGCTCGAAGCGTTGCGCTGGTCCCTGTCGACCGGTGTCGCCCCCGTCCTGATCACCAGCGCGCTCGCACAGGCCGTGCGGGCCATCGGGAAGCTCTCCTCCGCGCGGGGCGGGCGCCCTGCCGACCTCGCCCGCGAGCTCGGCATGCCTCCCTGGAAGATCGACCGGGTCCGGCAGCAGATGCGGGGGTGGTCTCCCGACGGGGTTGCGGTGGCTTTGCGGGCCTGTGCGGAGGCTGACGCCGGGGTCAAGGGCGGGGGCGATGATCCTGAGTACGCGCTGGAGAAGGCCGTCGTCACCATTGCCCGTGCGGCCAGGTCCCGTCGCTGAGGCTTGCCCCCGCTGGACCGCCGGTTCGGAGTCTGCGGGCCGTCGTGGCTGGTCGCGCAGTTCCCCGCGCCCCTTAAGGGCGCTCAGGCCCCGGACACAGCAATGCCCCCGGAGTGGGCCGGGGGCATCGTCGCAGCGTGGCGTACTGCGTGGTCTGTCCGCGATTCGAGGTAGAGGGCTCGAATTACCCTCGCGGGAGGATTGATCAGCGCCCCGGCGAGCCGGGGCAAGGGTTTCAGCCCTGGAGGGTCGCGACCTTCGAAGCAAGCGCCGACTTCTTGTTGGCGGCCTGGTTCTTGTGGATGACGCCCTTGGAGACGGCCTTGTCGAGCTCGCGCGAAGCCGCACGCGTCGCCTCGACGGCCTTCTGGGTGTCACCAGCGGCAACGGCCTCGCGGGCCTTGCGGATCGCGGTCTTCAGGGAAGACTTGACCGCCTTGTTGCGCTGACGCGCCTTCTCGTTGGTCTTGATCCGCTTGATCTGGGACTTGATGTTCGCCACGAAAGAGCCTTTTCAGGTTCAGGTACTGCAGAGGTACTGCAGATGGGTTTTTTTGACATGTGCCCCATAACCGAGAGGGTCAGGAGACACAGCTGCCCAGATTACCAGCCGCCCCACGAGGGACCCAATCCGGTCCCGGCTCCCCGCCCCGACCGGCTCAAACCGGACTCGGACCGGGGTCGATCCCGGCTCGGACCGGCCCAAACCGGGCCCAGTGCCCCACGCGTGGGACCATGGAATCTACGTATAGATCCGACCCGAGGCGACAGGCGCCTCAAGAGACAGGACCCTGCGTGCCCGCGACCCCTAAAAATGTGCCCGAGCCGAGCCGTACCGACCCGGCTCTGATCCGTAATTTCTGCATCATCGCGCACATCGACCACGGCAAGTCCACGCTCGCCGACCGCATGCTCCAGCTGACCGGTGTGGTCGACCAGCGGCAGATGCGCGCCCAGTACCTCGACCGCATGGACATCGAGCGTGAGCGCGGCATCACGATCAAGTCCCAGGCGGTGCGTCTGCCCTGGGCCCCCACAGAGGGGCCCGAGCAGAGCAACACCCACATTCTCAACATGATCGACACCCCGGGGCACGTGGACTTCACGTACGAGGTGTCGCGTTCGCTCGCGGCCTGTGAGGGCACGATCCTCCTCGTCGACGCGGCGCAGGGCATCGAGGCGCAGACTCTCGCCAACCTCTACCTGGCGATGGAGAACGACCTCAAGATCGTTCCGGTGCTCAACAAGATCGACCTGCCGGCCGCCCAGCCGGAGAAGTTCTCGGAGGAGCTCGCCAACCTCATCGGCTGCGACCCCGAAGACGTGCTGAAGGTCTCCGCGAAGACCGGCATGGGCGTCGAGGCGCTGCTCGACAAGGTCGTCGCCGAGGTCCCGCCGCCGGTCGGCGTCGCGGACGCTCCCGCACGCGCGATGATCTTCGACTCGGTGTACGACTCCTACCGGGGCGTCGTGACGTACGTACGTGTCGTCGACGGCCAGCTCAACAAGCGTGAGCGGATCCGGATGATGTCCACCGGGGCCACGCACGAGCTCCTGGAGATCGGCGTCTCGTCCCCCGAGATGACCCCGGCCGACGGCATCGGCGTCGGCGAGGTGGGCTACATCATCACCGGCGTGAAGGACGTCCGTCAGTCCAAGGTCGGTGACACGATCACCTCCCTGAACAAGGGTGCGACGGAGGCCCTCGGCGGCTACAAGGACCCGAAGCCGATGGTCTTCTCGGGTCTCTATCCGCTGGACGGCTCGGAGTACCCCGACCTGCGCGAGGCCCTCGACAAGCTGCAGCTCAACGACGCCGCGCTCGTGTACGAGCCGGAGACCTCGGCCGCGCTCGGCTTCGGCTTCCGCGTGGGCTTCCTGGGGCTTCTGCACCTCGACGTGATCCGCGAGCGCCTGGAGCGCGAGTTCGGGCTCGACCTGATCGCCACCGCCCCCAACGTGGTCTACCGCGTGGACATGGAGGACGGCACCGAGCACACGGTCACCAACCCGAGCGAGTTCCCCGAGGGCAAGATCGACAAGGTTTACGAGCCTGTCGTACGCGCCACTCTCCTCGCGCCGAGCGAGTTCATCGGCTCGATCATGGAGCTCTGCCAGACCCGCCGCGGCACCCTCCTCGGCATGGACTACCTCTCCGAGGACCGGGTGGAGATCCGCTACACCCTCCCCCTCGCCGAGATCGTCTTCGACTTCTTCGACCAGCTGAAGTCCAAGACGCGTGGCTACGCATCGCTGGACTACGAGCCCACCGGCGAGCAGTCCGCCGACCTGGTGAAGGTCGACATCCTGCTGCACGGCGACCGCGTCGACGCGTTCTCCGCCGTCACGCACAAGGACGCCGCGTACGCGTACGGTGTGCGCCTGGTGGCCAAGCTGCGCGAGCTCATCCCGCGGCAGGCCTTCGAGATCCCCGTCCAGGCCGCCATCGGATCCCGGGTCATCTCCCGCGAGACCATCCGCGCCATCCGCAAGGACGTGCTCGCCAAGTGCTACGGCGGTGACATCTCCCGTAAGCGCAAGCTGCTCGAGAAGCAGAAGGAGGGCAAGAAGCGCATGAAGATGGTCGGCTCCGTCGAGGTGCCGCAGGAAGCCTTCATCGCGGTGCTCTCCAGTGACGACAGCGGTCCGGGCAAGGGGAAGAAGTAGCCCCCGTCTCCCACTGCGGCCCCGTCCGGCACGGGGGTCGCACAGGCATCTCAGCGGGTCCGTCGCGCTCTTGCGCGGCGGACCCGTTCTTGTATGAAGTGACAGGCAGAAGCCCCTTACGTGGCGGGCTTCAGCGCTCTACTCTGATCACTGCTCGTAGGTTACTCGCAAGTTAAACAAGACCAGCAGCCGCCAGCCAGTCGCCGCATTGTCGCGGGTCCGGAGGATGTCGTGAGCGACACACAGACCTTGATCGAGAACCGTCCGCCTTCCGTGGCCCATCTCTTGCTTGAGCGCGTGGCGGCCACGCCCGACGCCGAGGCCTACCGCTATCCGGTGCCCGCAGCCTCGGGCGAGGGTCCCGACGAATGGAAGTCGCTGAGCTGGGCGCAGGCCGCCGAGCGGGTCTACGCCATCGCGGCGGGCCTGATCGAGCTCGGCCTCGCCCCCGAGGACCGGGTCGCGCTCGCCTCGTCCACGCGGGTCGAGTGGATCCTCGCCGACCTCGGCATCCTCTGCGCGGGCGCCGCCACCACCACGGTGTATCCGCAGACCAATGCCGAGGAATCCACCTACATCCTGTCCGACTCCGGCAGCCGGGTCCTGATCGCCGAGAACGCCGAGCAGCTCGCCAAGGCGCGCGAGAAGCGGGCCGAGCTGCCCGATCTCCGGCATGTCGTGGTGATCGACGCCGAGGGCGCCGGGCCCGCGGAGGGCGACCCCGAGGGCTGGGTGCTCTCGCTCGCCGATCTGGAGGCGCGCGGCGCCGCCCATCTGGAGAAGAACCCCGAGGCCGTCAAGGAGCGGATCGCGGCGATCACCAAGGATCAGCTCGCCACGATCATCTACACCTCCGGCACCACGGGGAAGCCCAAGGGCGTGCGCCTGCCACAGGACAACTGGTCGTACATGGCCAAGGCCATCGCGGCGACCGGCCTGCTCGGCCAGGACGACGTGCAGTACCTGTGGCTGCCGCTCGCACATGTCTTCGGCAAGGTGCTTACCTCGGGCCAGATCGAGCTGGGGCACGTCACCGCGGTCGACGGCCGCGTGGACAAGATCATCGAGAATCTTCCGGTGGTGCAGCCGACGTACATGGCCGCCGTGCCGCGCATCTTCGAGAAGGTCTACAACGGGGTCGCGGCCAAGGCACGGGCCGGTGGCGGCGCCAAGTACAAGATCTTCCTGTGGGCAGCCGAGGTCTCCCGCGAGTACGCCAAGGTCAGCCAGGACAACTTCCGCAGGACCGGCAACGCGTCCGTGCCCTTCGGGCTCGGCGCCAAGCACAAGGCCGCCGACGCGCTCGTCTACTCCAAGCTCCGCGAGGCCTTCGGAGGCCGACTGCGCGCCGCAGTCTCCGGTTCGGCGGCGCTCGCGCCCGACATCGGCTACTTCTTCGCCGGCGCGGGCATCCACATCCTGGAGGGCTACGGCCTCACCGAATCCTCCGCCGCGTCCTTCGTCAACCCCGGCGAGGCCTACCGCACCGGCACCGTCGGCAAGCCGCTGCCCGGCACCGAGGTCCGGATCGCCGACGACGGCGAGATCCTGCTGCGCGGCCCCGGCATCATGGAGGGCTACCACGGCCTCGCCGACAAGACGGCCGAGGTCCTGGAGTCCGACGGGTGGTTCCACACCGGGGACATCGGCGAGCTGTCCGAGGACGGCTATCTGCGGATCACCGACCGCAAGAAGGACCTGATCAAGACGTCGGGCGGAAAGTACATCGCGCCCGCCGAGGTCGAGGGCCAGTTCAAGGCCGTCTGCCCGTACGTCTCGAACATCCTGGTGCACGGCGCCGACCGGAACTTCTGCACCGCCCTGATCGCGCTCGACGAGCCGGCGATTCTGGCCTGGGCCAAGGACAACGGCCTGGACGGCAAGAGCTACGCCGACGTGGTCGCGGCCCCGGCGACGGTCGAGCTCATCGAGGGCTACGTCAAGCAGCTCAACGAAGGTCTGCAGCGCTGGCAGACCGTCAAGAAGTTCAAGCTGCTGCCCCGTGACCTGGACATCGAGCACGGCGAGCTGACGCCCAGCCTGAAGCTGAAGCGACCGGTCGTCGAGCGCGAGTACCAGCACCTGATCGACGAGATGTACGCGGGCTCGCGAGAGGCCTGAGCCTCTCGGACGTCCGTACGCGGGCGGGGTGTGGGGCCGGATCCGGTCAGACGCCCCGCCCGCGCCGCATCTCCTTCACCAGCTCCTCCATGTGCGTCACGTGGTGGCGCAGTTCGAGCACGTCCTTGAGGCTGCTGGCCGCCATGTGCGCCTCGATCGCCGAGAGCCGGGCCGCCAGTTCGTCGAACTGCTGCTGCTCGCGCGCCAGGATCTTCTCCAACTGCTGGTTCTTGCGGTGCAGTTCGAGGAAGACGGTGACCTTGGCGCGCAGTACCCAGGGGTCGAACGGCTTGGTCATGTAGTCCGCGGCCCCCGTCGCATAGCCCCGGAAGGCGTAGCCCGCGTCGTTGTCGGTGCCCGTCAGGAAGATGATGGGCACGTCCTTGGTCTGGTCGAGCCGCTTGATGTTCGACGCGGTCTCGAAGCCGTCCATGCCTGGCATGCGCACGTCCAGGAGGATCACGGCGAATCGTTGCCGCAGCAGGGCCTTCATCGCCTCTTCGCCCGAACGGGCGCGTACCAGTGGTTCGTTGAGTGACCCCAGGACAGCTTCGAGCGCCATCAGATTGTCCTCCATGTCATCGACAAGGAGGATGCTTGCGCGGTTGTCGGTCATGACCTCTGTGCTCATGGTGACAGTGCCTCACTCGGACGTCGGCGGAACAGCGGCCTCCCCGTGAGTACCTGCCGGTTCCGCTGCAACGGGTTTCTCTTGGGTCGTGGGTGTGTCGGGCTCGTCCGTGTCGCCGCCCTCGGGGGCAAGGAGAGCGCAGGCAACGGTGAGCAGTTGGTCGACGTCCACGGGTTTGGGTACGTAGTCGGTGGCACCCTGTTCGATGGCCTTCTCGCGGTCGCCGGGCATCGCCTTGGCGGTCAGCGCGATGATGGGTAGTCCGCTCCAGCGCGGTGTGCGGCGGATCGCGGTGATCGTTTCGTAGCCGTCCATCTCCGGCATCATGATGTCCATCAGGATGAGGTCGGTGTCGGGGTTGCGCTCCAGGGTCTCGATTCCTTCACGGCCGTTCTCCGCGTAGAGGACGGGCATGCCGACGCGGCTCAGTACGTGGGTGAGTGCGAAGACGTTGCGGATGTCGTCGTCCACGATCAGGACGCGGCGCCCGCGCAATATCTGTCCGGCCGCCCCCTCCCTGTACTCCTCCAGTTTGGTGGGGGTGGGCCAGCTGTCGTTCTGTTCGTGGAAGACGTGCGGGGACATCGTGACCCGCTCGTCGTGCGGTTCGGGCGTGGTCAGCGCCCTGGTCGCCGCGTACGCCGCCGCGGCGGGCCCGTGTCCGGGGTGCACCACGGGGACGTACAGCGTGAAGGTGGAGCCCTGGCCGGGGCTGCTCTCCGCGGTGATGCGGCCGCCGAGGAGCCCGGCGATCTCGCGGCTGATGGAGAGGCCGAGGCCGGTACCGCCGTACTTGCGGTTGGTGGTGCCGTCGGCCTGCTGGAACGCCTCGAAGATGGCGGGCAGCTGGTCGGCCGGGATGCCGATGCCGGTGTCCTTGACGGCGAAACAGAGCCGGTCGCCGCCGTCGTGCAGCCGCAGGTCGCCGGTGTTCTTGACCCGGCTGACACGGAGCTCGACGCGGCCGCTCGCGGTGAACTTGACCGCGTTCGAAAGGAGGTTGCGCAGGATCTGCTGGAGCCGCTGCTCGTCCGAGAACATCTCGCGCGGCACGTCCTCGCCGACCGACACCTCGAAGGCGAGCCCGCGGTCGAGGGTGAGCGGGCGGAACGTCGCGTGGACGTAGTCGAGGACCTTGATGAGGGGGAGCTTCTTGGGTCGTACGTCCATCCGGCCCGCCTCGATCTTCGACAGGTCCAGGATGTCGTTGATGAGCTGCAGGAGGTCGGAGCCGGAGCGGTGGATCGTCGTCGCGAACTGCACCTCCTGGTCGGAGAGATGGCTGTCGGGGTTGTCCGAGAGCAGCCGGGCCAGGATGAGCAGGGAGTTCAGCGGGGTGCGCAGCTCGTGCGACATGTTCGCCAGGAACTCCGACTTGTACTGCGACGACGTGGCGAGGAGGGCCGCCTTCTCCTCCAGTTCCGCGTTCGAGCGCTGCAGCTCGGCCTGCTGGAGCTGTAGTTCGTCCGAGCGGTCCTGGAGCTGCGTGGCCAGCCGCTGGGACTCGCTGAGCAGTGATTCCGTACGGGAGTTGGCGATGATGGTGTTGATCGCGACGCCGATGGTGCTGACGAACTGGTCGAAGAACGCCAGGTGCACGTCCGAGAAGCGCGAGAACGTGGCCAGCTCGATGACGCCGAGCAGCTTGTCCTCGAACAGGATGGGGATGATCACCAGGCTGGCCGGGGCGGCGTCCCCGAGCCCCGAAGTGATCTTGATGTAGTCGGGCGGCACCTCGTCGACGAGGATCCGCTTCTTCTCCAGGGCCGCCTGGCGCACCAGGCCGTGCGCGGGCATCGCGCCCGTGTCGACGACCGAGCCCTGCGCGGAGCCGTACCCCGCGATGAAAGCGAGCCCCTTGACCGGGGGAGTCTGCAGCGTCGCGGTCTCCCCGGCCTCCGGGTCGGCCAGGAAGAAGGCGCCGTACTGGGCGTTCACCAGCGGGGTCAGCTCGCGCAGGATCAGGTCCGCGACCTCCATCAGGTCACGGTGGCCCTGCATGAGCCCCGCGAGACGGGCGAGGTTCGACTCCAGCCAGTCCTTGGCGCGGGTGGTCTCGCGGAGGTTGGAGACCATGACGTTGATGTTGTTCTTGAGCTCGGAGACCTCGCCCCGCGTCTCGACGGTGATGGAGCGGGTCATGTCGCCCTGGGCCACCGCCGAGGCGACCTCGGCGATCGCGCGGACCTGTGTGGTGAGGTTCAGGGCGAGTTCGTTCACGTTCGTCGTCAGGCGCTTCCATGTGCCGTAGACGCCCTCGACCCGCGCCTGGCCGCCCAGTTGGCCCTCGGAGCCGACCTCGCGGGCCACCCGGGTGACCTCGGAGGAGAAGGAGGACAGCGTGTCCACCATGGTGTTGATGGTGGTCTTCAGCTCCAGGATCTCGCCGCGCGCGTCCACGTCGATCTTCTTGGAGAGGTCGCCCTGGGCCACCGCCGTCGCGACCTGGGCGATGTTGCGGACCTGTCCCGTGAGGTTGTCCGCCATGTAGTTGACGTTGTCGGTGAGGTCCTTCCACACGCCCGAGACACCGAGCACCTGGGCACGGCCGCCGAGCCGGCCGTCCGTACCGACCTCGCGGGCCACGCGGGTCACCTCGTCCGCGAAGGCCCGCAGCTGCTCCACCATCGTGTTGACGGTGTCCTTCAGCTCCAGGATCTCGCCGCGCGCCGTCACCGTGATCATCTTGGACAGGTCGCCGTTGGCGACGGCCGTGGTGACCTGGGCGATGTTGCGCACCTGGGAGGTGAGGTTCAGCGCCATGAAGTTGACGTTGTCCGTGAGGTCCTTCCATACGCCGGAGACGCCGCGCACCTGGGCCTGGCCGCCGAGGTTGCCCTCCGTGCCGACCTCGCGGGCGACGCGGGTGACCTCGTCGGCGAACGCGGAGAGCTGGTCCACCATCGTGTTGATGGTCGACTTCAGTTCGAGGATCTCGCCCTTCGCCTCCACCGTGATCTTCTTGCCGAGGTCGCCCTGGGCGACGGCCGTCGACACGAGGGCGATGTTGCGCACCTGGGAGGTGAGGTTGTCGGCCATGAAGTTGACGTTGTCGGTGAGGTCCTTCCACACACCGGAGACGCCGCGCACCTGAGCGCGACCGCCGAGGTTGCCCTCCGTGCCGACCTCGCGGGCGACGCGGGTGACCTCGTCGGCGAACGCCGAGAGCTGGTCGACCATCGTGTTCACCGTCGACTTCAGCTCCAGGATCTCTCCCCGGGCGTCGACGGTGATCTTCTGGCTCAGGTCGCCGTTGGCGACGGCCGTGGTGACCTGGGCGATGTTGCGCACCTGGGAGGTGAGATTCGACGCCATGAAGTTGACGTTGTCGGTGAGGTCCTTCCAGACCCCGGACACGCCACGCGCCTGCGCCCGGCCGCCCAACTGGCCCTCGGTGCCCACCTCGCGGGCCACACGCGTCACCTCGGCCGCGAACGCGGAGAGCTGATCGACCATCGTGTTGACGGTCAGCTTCAGTTCGAGCAGTTCGCCTGTCGCCTCGACGGTCACTGTCCGTGTCAGGTCACCCTGCGCGACGGCCGTCGTCACCAGGGCGATGTCGCGCACCTGGGCGGTGAGCCGGGCGGCCATCGTGTTCACGGCCTCCGTCACGTCACGCCAACTGCCCGACAGACCGCGCACCTTGGCGCGCCCGCCGAGCCGCCCCTCCGTGCCGACCTCGCGGGCGACACGGGTGACCTCGCCCGTGAAGAGCGACAGCTGGTCGACCATCGTGTTCACCGCGCGGCCGAGGCGCCGCAGGTCGCCCCGCAGTTCACGGGAGCCGTCGTGCAGGTCCACGCGCTGGGTGAGGTCACCGCCCGCGACCGCGTTCAGGACGCGGGTGGCGTTGGCCGCCGGGGCGACCAGCGAGTCGAGCAGGGAGTTGACGTCCTGGATGCGCGTGGCCCAGCTGCCCTGCCCCGGACTCGCGGAGAACCGCTCGTCGAGGTGACCGTGCCGGATGATCTCCCTGCGCACGCGGGAGAGTTCGCCGTCGAAGTGCAGGGAACGGTCCAGCATTTCGTTGAACACGGTGTGCAGCTCGGCCGTCAGGCCGTGGCCGGTCACCGCGACCTTGGTGAAGTCCCCGTCCCGCGCCGCCCGCATGGCGGCAAGCAGCGGGCGCAGGTCGGAAATCGCTTCCGGAGCTGACTCCCGGTGGGTCACTGAGGCCGTGTCCGGATCAGGTCCGGAAGGGGGCTGAGGTATCGGAGCTGGTTTCGGTGCCGGAATCCGACCGTAACCGAGCGCGGGCATAGCACTGTTCTCACTCATAGCGGCCCACTTCAGTAACTCGGTGCTTATGGGCGTGGCCAGTCTGTCACTCTGTCGGTGTCGCCTGAGGCGTATTCGACCGAACTGCTCAGGAGCCGAAACGTGGGGTCCATTCCGATGCAACGGGAGACCACTTTCCGTGCGTCCGCCCAGCCGGGGCACCAGCCCGGACCGCCGGCGGTGGTGTGCACATCGCTGCCCGGCAACCCGTTGGCGCCCGCCGCTGCACGAAGGTTTGTGCGAGCTGCGCTCGTCGACTGGAGCGAACTCTCCGTGCCCGCCGCCGCGGGCGTCACCGACCGTGTCACCGATGATGCCGTGCTGCTGGTCAGCGAGCTCGTCACGAACGCCGTCGTCCACGCGGGCACCACGGTCGAGCTGGTGTGCCGGCTCGACGAGGCGGGTCTGGGCGAGAGCACCGACTCCCTGGTCATCGAGGTGTCCGACCACCATCCCGCCCGCGCCGTCCGCAGCGATCCCTCGTCCCAGGCGCCGGGCACGCCCGAGTACGGCCGGGGCCTGCAGCTCGTCGCCGCCCTCTCCGAGTCCTGGGGCATCACCTACCGCACCGGCACCAAGTCCGTCTGGGCCCGCCTGCCCGTCGAGGGCGTGCAGGCGCCCCAGGAGATCGAGTCGTACGCGAGCGAGCAGGCGATGCAGCGCGGCCTTCGCGGCATCGACATCCTCGCGCCGCTGCCGAGACGGGTCACGCACGACACCGAGTGGGTCAACCGCGGGGCGCTCACCTTCCTCGCCGAGGCGTCGGATCTGCTCGCAGGGCAGTTCGACGAGGAACTGGTGGCCGCCCTCGCCGGGCAGCTGCTCGTGCCGCGGCTCGCGGACTGGTGCGCGGTATGGCTCGACGACGAGGCGGAATCCGCGCCACGCGGAGACGGGAACAGCGTCCCCGCGAGCCGGCTCGCCCGCGTCTGGCACGCCAGCGAGCAGCGCATGGAGGAACTGCGCCGCAGCCTGGAGAAGGCTCCGCCCCGGCTGCCCGAATCGGCGGGCTCCGGCGCCGTCCCCGTGCCGTGGCCCGGCGAGGCGATGACCGGCGAGGAGACCGGCACGGCCCTGGCGTACCGCCTCACGGCCGGCGGCGGTGCGCTGGGCACACTCGTCATCGGACGGGCCGGGATGATCCGCTTCGCCGACGAAGTCACCGGCCTCATCGAGGACTTCAGCCGCCGGGTCGCGCTCGCCATCAGTGCGGCGCGGCGCTATCAGCGGCAGGCCACCATCAGTCAGGTCCTGCAGCGCGGACTGCTGCCGAGCTCCGTCGCGGACATCCCCGGTATGCACAGCGGCCTGGTGTACGAGCCGCGGGACAAGGGCGGTCCCGGCGGCGACTTCTACGACGTGTTCCAGGCGGGCAAGAACCGCTGGTGCTTCGCGCTCGGCGACGTCCAGGGCAAGGGCGTCGAGGCGGCTGTCGTGATCGGCCTCGCCCGGCCGTGGCTGCGGCTGCTCGCCCGCGAGGGGTACGAGGTCGCGGAGGTCCTCGACCGCCTCAACCAGCTCCTCCTGGACGACGCCACGGAGGCCGCCGACGCGGCCGCCGCGGTGGTCGCGGTCGCGGGCGGCCAGGGATTGCCGGCCGACGGCGCCACCTCCCGCTTCCTCTCCCTGCTCTACGGCGAGCTGGTGCCCATGGACGGCGGCGGCGTCCGCTGCACGGTGGCGAGCGCCGGACATCCGCTGCCGCTGCTGCTCTCCCCCGACGGGACCGTCCGGGACGCGGCCACGCCCCAGCTGCTGCTCGGGGTCGACGACGCGACGTACACCAGCGAGACCTTCGAGCTGTGGGCGGGCGACACGTTGCTCTGCGTCACGGACGGGGTGACGGAGCGCCGCTCGGGACGCCGGATGTTCGACGACGCCGACGGCCTCGCGACGGCACTCGCGAGCTGCGCCGGCCTCGACGCGGGCCTGGTGGCGGAACGGATCAAGAGGTTGGTGCACGAGTTCTCGGAGAGGCCGCCGGACGACGATCTGGCGGTGCTGGTGCTGCAGGCGCAGTAGGGGCGCCCGGCGCGCGGCGTCCGCTTGTCCGGCGGTGCGGGACAATCGAAGGTATGCCTTCCGCACTTCCCGATGGTGAGCCCATGCCCGAGGACGGCGCGCTGCCCGCGTCCGCCCTGCAGGGAGCGGGGGCCCGTCCGCTCGGCTTCTACCTCCACGTCCCGTACTGCGCCACGCGCTGCGGCTACTGCGACTTCAACACCTACACGGCGACCGAGCTGCGCGGCTCCGGCGGCGTGCTCGCCTCCCGCGACAACTACGCGGACACCCTGATCGACGAGGTGCGGCTCGCACGGAAGGTGCTCGGGGACGACCCGCGCCCCGTCCGGACCGTCTTCGTCGGGGGCGGTACGCCGACGCTCCTCGCCGCATCCGACCTCGTACGCATGCTGGGCGCGGTCCGGGACGAGTTCGGGCTCGCGGACGACGCGGAGATCACCACCGAGGCGAACCCGGAGTCCGTCGACCCGGCCTACCTGAGCGAGCTGCGGGCCGGCGGCTTCAACCGCGTCTCCTTCGGGATGCAGAGCGCGAAGCAGCACGTACTGAAGGTGCTCGACCGTACGCACACGCCCGGGCGCCCCGAGGCGTGCGTGGCCGAGGCGCGGGCGGCGGGCTTCGAGCACGTCAACCTGGACCTCATCTACGGCACGCCGGGCGAGACGGACGAGGACTGGCGGGCCACCCTCGACGCGGCGATCGGCGCCGGGCCCGACCACGTCAGCGCCTACGCCCTGATCGTCGAGGAGGGCACGCAGCTGGCCCGGCGGATTCGGCGCGGGGAAGTGCCGATGACGGACGACGACGTGCACGCGGACCGGTATCTGATCGCCGACGAGGTCCTCGGGGTTGCGGGCTTCTCCTGGTACGAGGTGTCCAACTGGGCCACTTCCGAGGCCGGGCGGTGCCTGCACAACGAGTTGTACTGGCGGGGGGCCGACTGGTGGGGGGCCGGGCCGGGGGCCCACAGCCATGTGGGGGGTGTGCGGTGGTGGAACGTGAAGCATCCGGGGGCTTATGCGGGGGCGCTTGCCGCGGGGCGCTCGCCGGGGGCGGGGCGGGAGATTCTCGCCGATGAGGACCGGCGGGTGGAGCGGATTCTGCTGGAGCTGCGGCTGCTTGAGGGGTGTCCGTTGTCCTTGCTGCGGCCTGCGGGGCTTGCGGCGGCGGGGCGGGCGCTGGCCGAGGGGCTGCTTGAGGCGGGGCCCTTTGAGGAGGGGCGGGCGGTTCTTACGTTGCGGGGGCGGTTGCTGGCGGATGGGGTTGTGCGGGATCTGGTGGATTGAGGTTCGGACGGGCCCTGCGGGGCTTTCCCCAACCCCGCCCCTTCCCGAAAACCCGCTCGGCGCGGGGGCCCTGTGCCTTGTGGTTGCTGTCATCACCGGCTCCGCCGAGTTCGTCCTCAAACGCCGGACGGGCTGAATGATCTCAGCCGGGCCGGGTGGGCAAGCGCGGGGTAATCGGGTGGGTGGGCGGGAAAAATCCGCCGCGGAGCGGCGGTGTAGTACGCGCCGTGCAGCGGCCGTGCAACGCGCCGTACGCAGGGAACGTGGCCCGCGACGGGCTACTCCTCCGGGCCCGTGACGAAGTCGATCAGTTCCTCCACGCGGCCCAGCAGCGCCGGTTCCAGATCCCGGTAACTGCGCACCGAGCCCAGGATCCGTTGCCACGCGGCGCCCGTGTTCGGGGGCCAGCCGAGCGCCTCGCAGACGCCCGTCTTCCAGTCCTGGCCGCGCGGGACGCGGGGCCACGCCGAGATACCCACGGACGACGGCTTCACCGCCTCCCACACGTCGATGTAGGGGTGCCCCACCACCAGCGCGGAGGAAGAACTCACCTCCGCCGCGATCCGGGACTCCTTGGAGCCGGGCACCAAGTGGTCCACCAGGACGCCGAGGCGTGCGTCGGGGCCGGGGGAGAACTCCGCGACGATCGCCGGGAGGTCGTCGATGCCCTCCAGGTACTCGACGACCACGCCCTCGATG
Source organism: Streptomyces sp. NPDC055189 (assembly GCF_053606765.1). Classification (NCBI taxonomy): domain Bacteria; kingdom Bacillati; phylum Actinomycetota; class Actinomycetes; order Kitasatosporales; family Streptomycetaceae; genus Streptomyces; species Streptomyces sp. NPDC055189. The sequence goes on along the minus strand of NZ_JBSGSG010000053.1, from coordinate 20,164 downwards.
CGCAGGTCGTCACCCCACACCCGCTCGACGAGCTCCGCGTCGTGCCGCCCCTCGACGTAGATCCGACCGGCACGGGCGACCCGGGCCCGCGCTCCCGGTACGGCCACCGAACCGGACGCGGTACGTGTGGGACGTACGGGAGAAGCAGCCGCTGACGGGCGGACGAGGGTGACCGTCCGGCCCTCCAGGTCGAAGCCCGCGGGAGTCATCGGGAAGACCCGCTGCTTGCCGAAGCGGTCCTCCAGGGTCACCGTCGGACCCTCCGCCGTCTTCTCGCAGCGGATCACCGCCCCGCAGAAGCCGGTGCTCAGCTCCTCCACCACGAGGTCCGCCTCCGCGGCGACCTCGGGCACGGGCTTCGGCTTCTTCCAGGGGGGAGTCAGGTCCGCGGAGTACTGGCGCATTCGCATGACGATAAGAGAAGCGGCGTACGACCGGCTACGACACGCCGAAACGGGCCGCCAGTGTGGCGCGTTGCGCATGGACAAAAGCCGCATCGACCACCGCGCCGTGCCCCGGCACGTACAGCGCGTCCTGCCCGCCCAGTTCGAGGAGCCGGTCCAGCGCCGCCGGCCACCGCTCCGGTACCGCGTCGTCGCCCGCCTGCGGTTCGCCCGACTCCTCGACCAGGTCGCCGCAGAAGACGATCTCCGGGGAGCCGTCCGTGCCGGGGACCAGGACCGCCAGGTCGTGGCCCGTGTGGCCGGGGCCGACGTTCGCGAGCAGGACCTGCACCCCGCCGCCCAGGTCGAGCGTCCACTCCCCGCACACCGCGTGGTGCGGCCGGACGAGCAGGTCGGCGGCCTCCGCCGCGGCGTCCGGGGCGACCCCGTGCCGGACGGCCGAGTCGCGCAGTTCCTCGCGGCCCCGCGCGAGGAGCTTGTCGACGCCGACCGCGCCGTACACCTCCACGCCCGCGAACGCCGCCGCACCGAGCACATGGTCGAAGTGCGGGTGCGTCAGGGCGAGGTGAGTGACCCGCCGCCCGCCGCCGAGAATGCCGCGCGCCTGAGTGCGCAGCTCCGCCCCCTCGCGCAGCGTCGCCCCCGCCTCGATCATCAGGGCCGATTCGCCGCCGACGACAAGACCCGCCGTACAGTCCCAGACAGGAAGGCGCCGCCGCCCCACATGCGGCGCGAGCCGCTCCCAGCCCGCCTCGTCCCAAGCCAGTGCCACGTCCATACGCCGACGCTAGCCCGCCGGCGGTCGCTCGGCAGCCGCTGCCCTTGCCGGGCCCGTACCTCACGGCCGTACACTGGGCGCGGCGCAGGCTGGCACTCACCCGAGGGGAGTGCCAGGCAGGGCCGCAGGACGGGCAGGACAGACAGGTTTCAGGGCAAAAGGTGGAGGTGTGCGCGGATGCTCAATGAACGCAGGCTCGAGGTGCTGCGCGCCATCGTCCACGACTATGTCGGCACCGAGGAGCCCGTCGGCTCCAAGGCGCTCACCGAGCGGCACAGCCTCGGGGTCTCCCCGGCCACCGTCCGCAACGACATGGCGGCACTGGAGGAGGAAGGGTTCATCGCCCAGCCTCATACGAGTGCGGGGCGCATCCCCACGGACAAGGGGTACCGCCTCTTCGTCGACCGGCTCGCGGGCGTCAAGCCGATGGCTGCGCCGGAGCGCAGGGCCATCCAGAACTTCCTCGACGGCGCCGTCGACCTCGACGACGTCGTGGCGCGCACGGTGCGGCTGCTGGCGCAGCTGACCCGGCAGGTCGCGGTCGTGCAGTATCCGTCGCTCACACGGTCGACGGTGCGGCACGTGGAGCTGCTCTCGCTGGCTCCGGCCCGGCTGATGCTCGTCCTGATCACGGACACGGGCCGGGTCGAGCAGCGCATGATCGACTGCCCCGCCCCGTTCGGCGAGACCTCGCTCGCGGATCTGCGGGCGCGGCTCAACAGCAGGGTCGCGGGCCGTCGCTTCGCGGACGTGCCGCAGTTGGTGCAGGACATGACGGAGTCCTTCGACGCGGAGGACAGGGGCACGGTGGCGACCGTGCTCTCCACGCTCCTCGAAACCCTCGTCGAAGAGACCGAAGAGCGGCTGATGATCGGCGGAACGGCCAATCTCACCCGCTTCGGACATGACTTTCCCCTCACCATCAGGCCCGTCCTCGAGGCCCTTGAGGAGCAGGTCGTCCTGCTCAAGTTGCTTGGCGAGGCCACAGATTCGGGCATGACCGTACGGATCGGTCACGAGAACGCCCATGAGGGACTCAGCTCTACGTCCGTGGTCTCCGTCGGCTACGGTTCGGGCAGCGAGGCAGTAGCCAAACTCGGCGTGGTCGGCCCGACCCGCATGGACTATCCGGGAACGATGGGAGCAGTACGCGCAGTGGCACGTTACGTCGGACAGATCCTGGCGGAGTCGTAAGTGGCCACGGACTACTACGCCGTACTAGGCGTGCGCCGCGACGCTTCCCAGGACGAAATCAAGAAGGCCTTCCGGAGGCTTGCGCGAGAGCTTCACCCGGACGTGAATCCGGACCCGAAGACTCAGGAGCGCTTCAAGGAGATCAACGCCGCGTACGAGGTGTTGTCGGACCCGCAGAAGAAGCAGGTCTACGACCTCGGCGGCGACCCGCTGTCCCAGGCGGGCGGCGGCGGTGGCGCGGGCGGTTTCGGAGCCGGTGGCTTCGGCAACTTCTCGGACATCATGGACGCGTTCTTCGGGACGGCGTCGCAGCGCGGCCCCCGGTCGCGCACGCGCCGCGGCCAGGACGCCATGATCCGGCTCGAGATCGACCTGGACGAGGCGGCCTTCGGGACCACCAAGGACATACAGGTCGACACGGCGGTCGTCTGTACGACCTGCAGCGGTGAAGGCGCCGCGCCGGGAACGTCCGCCCAGACGTGTGACATGTGCCGCGGTCGCGGTGAGGTGTCGCAGGTCACGCGGTCCTTCCTCGGCCAGGTCATGACGTCGCGGCCGTGCCCGCAGTGTCAGGGCTTCGGCACGGTCGTGCCCACCCCGTGCCCGGAGTGCGCCGGCGACGGCCGCATCCGGTCGCGGCGGACGCTCACCGTGAAGATCCCCGCCGGTGTCGACAACGGCACGCGGATCCAGCTCGCGGGCGAGGGCGAGGTCGGCCCCGGCGGCGGCCCCGCCGGCGACCTGTACGTGGAGATCCACGAGCTGCCGCACGCCGTGTTCCAGCGGCGCGGGGACGACCTGCACTGCACGGTCACCATTCCGATGACGGCCGCGGCTCTGGGCACCAAGGTGCCCCTGGAGACGCTGGACGGCCTGGAAGAGGTCGACATCCGGCCGGGCACGCAGTCCGGTCAGTCGGTGCCGCTGCACGGCAGGGGCATCACGCACCTGCGGGGCGGCGGACGAGGCGACCTCATCGTGCACGTCGAGGTCCTCACGCCGACCAAGCTGGACGCGGAGCAGGAGCGGGTCCTGCGGGAGCTCGCGCAGCTGCGCGGCGAGGAGCGGCCCACGGGGCAGTTCCAGCCGGGGCAGCAGGGGTTGTTCTCGCGTCTCAAGGATGCGTTCAACGGGCGGTAGCGCCTTGAGCAGTACCTTTTGGACGCCCCCGGTGTCGGGTCAGCCCGTGCCGGGGGCGCTTCGTTGTCCGCGGGCCGTCGTGGTTGCTCGCGCAGTTCCCCGCGCCCCCTACGGGGCGCTCTCGCCCCTTGCGGGACGCGATTCGGCCCCCCGGCCAGGTCATGGCACGATGCGTTCATGCCCACCGCACTGACCGATCTCTGCCGCCTTCCGATCGTGCAGGCCCCCATGGCCGGCGGCGCTTCCTGCCCCCAGCTCGCCGCTGCCGTCTGCGAGGCCGGAGGGCTCGGATTCCTCGCCGCCGGGTACAAAACCGCCGACGGGATGTACCAGGAGATCAAACAGTTGCGCGGGCTCACCAGCAGGCCGTTCGGCGTGAATCTCTTCATGCCGCAGCCCGAGTACGCCGACGCCGCCGCCATCGACGTCTACCGCAACCAGCTCGCCGGTGAAGCCGCCTGGTACGAGACGCAGCTCGGTGACCCGGACAGCGGCCGCGACGACGGCTACGACGCCAAGCTCGCGATCCTCGTCGAAGACCCGGTGCCGCTGGTGTCGTTCACCTTCGGCTGCCCCACCCGCGACGTCTTCGACGCCTTCGCCCGTGTGGGCACGATCACGGTCGTCACCGTCACCACGCCCGAAGAGGCGCAGACCGCCCAGTGGTCCGGCGCCGACGCCGTGTGCGTCCAGGGCATCGAGGCGGGCGGCCACCAGGGCACGCACCGCGACAACCCCGAGACGGACGGCGCCGGGCTCGGCCTTCTCTCGCTCATCGCGCAGGTGCGCGAGACCGTGCAGATCCCGATCGTCGCGGCCGGCGGTCTGATGCGCGGCTCGCAGATCGCCGCGGTGCTCGCGGCGGGCGCCGACGTCGCGCAGCTCGGCACGGCCTTCCTGGTCTGCCCCGAGTCGGGCGCGAACGCCCTGCACAAGCAGGCCATGACGAACCCGCTGTTCACCCGCACCGAACTGACCCGCGCCTTCTCCGGGCGCCCCGCCCGGGGCCTGGTCAACCGCTTCATGCGCGAGCACGGGCCGTACGCCCCCGCCGCCTACCCCCAGATCCACCACCTGACCAGCGGTCTGCGCAAGGCCGCTGCCAAGGCCGGTGACGCGCAGGGCATGGCGCTGTGGGCGGGACAGGGACACCGCATGTCGCGGGATCTCGCGGCCGGGCAGCTGGTGGAGGTGCTCGCGGCCGAACTGGCCGAGGCGCAGGCCGCGTCGGCGGCCGGCGGACAGGGAACCCAGCCCGGCGGCCAGGCATGACCGCGCCCGTCTTCGTCGTCGAGACCTTCGAGACCTTGGCGAAAGCCGGCGCGGGCGGCGACGGACGCTACGTACTGGACGGTGCCGAAGGGCGCCACGCCGTCTCCGTGAAGCGGCTGCACGCCGGTGAGGACGTCGTCCTGACCGACGGCGCCGGCCGCTGGGCGAACTGCGTGGTCACGGACACCGAGGGCAAGGACCGGCTGATCGTGCGGATGGACTCCGTACGGGAAGAGGCGCCGCAGGAGCCCCGGATCACCGTCGTACAGGCGCTGCCCAAGGGCGACCGCGGTGAGGTCGCCGTCGAGACCATGACGGAGACCGGCGTCGACGCGATCGTGCCCTGGTCGGCGTCGCGCTGCATCACGCAGTGGAAGGGCGAGCGCGGGCTCAAGGCGCTCGGCAAGTGGCGCGCCACGGCTCGCGAGGCGGGCAAGCAGTCCCGCCGGGTGCGCTTCCCCGAGGTCGCCGATGCCGCGTCGACCAAGCAGGTCGCGGCGCTGCTCGCCACGGCCGACCTCGCGGCGGTCCTGCACGAGGAGGGCAGCGAGCCGCTGGCCGCGGCGGAGCTTCCGGCGGCCGGGCACATCGTCCTGGTGGTCGGCCCCGAGGGCGGCGTATCGCCGGACGAGCTCGCGGCGTTCGCCGACGCGGGCGCGAAGCCGTACCGCCTGGGGCGTAGCGTGTTGCGTACGTCGACCGCGGGGACGGCGGCGGCAGCCCTGCTGCTCGGGCGCACGGGCCGCTGGTCCTGAACTCCCGTGCCATGTAAGGGGGATGCCGTGGAACTCGCCCAAGTGCGCCTGCTCGTATCGGACTTCAGCGCCTGCTATCACTTCTACGCCGAAATCCTGGGCCTCAAGCCCCAGTCGGGGGCGACGGAGGGGCCGTACGAGAAGTTCAGTGCGGCGACCGGCTCCGCCGGGATCGCGCTCCAGGACCGCTCGATGATGGCCCGGCTCCTCGACGAGCTGGAGGAACCCGCGACGGGGCACCGCTCACTGGTGGTGCTGCGGGTCGACGACCTCGACGCGTACTGCGCCCGGATCACCGGGCGCGGCGGAGTCGTCGTCCACGGACCCGCGCCGCTGACGGAGCGCATGCGGGTCGCCCATCTCAAGGACCCGGAAGGGAACTTGGTGGAGTTGCAGGAGTGGCTGCTGCTGCGCGGCTGAGGGCGCCGTTCAGGAGTGGCCGGCCGTCCACCTCGCGCGACGGCCCCGGGTTCGTAGAGGTTGAGCCACTTCCGGTCGTCGTCGTCGCGGTCGTTTCCCATGCGCGGAGGCTACGGGCGGGGCAGGTGCCCGGCACGTTCTCTTCCCGGAGCCCTCGCGTCCGCCGGTGTCCGAAGGCGGCCGGAGTGGACGCAAAGGGGACTATCGTCAGGCGGCTCGCAGTGGCACTCTGCCGCCTATGGGGGCATTGAGGCGCATACGTGATCATTCTGTGGGCGCGGGCGGACGGCGCCGGCGGGTGCTGTACGCCGTCGGGTTCGCGGGGGCGGCGGTGATCGGCGTCGCCGCGTGCGATCCGGTCGACGGGTCCATGAACACCGCGGCCGTGGCCATCACCACCGACGAGATGGCCACGAAGGAGCTGGAGCGGCAGCACCTCGACGTGCTGTGGATCAGCTGCACGGCCCGGTTCAAGGACCGGGTCACACCGTCCAGCGGCGATCCGGAGGAGAAGGCCGACGTCGACGTCGACTGCCAGGGGCAGGCCAGAAACGGGAAAGGGTCCGACGACACCAGCAACATCACCGTCAAGGGTGTGGTGTGGTCCGTCGTCGACGGGCACTGCGTGCGCGGCAGCCTGACCGCCAAGGTCGACGGCAAGCAGTGGTTCCACGTGGAGGTGCTCGGCAACTGCGAGGGCGGCGACGACGGGACCGACGACGGCAACTGGGACGACGGCAACGACAACGGCGACGACCAGGGCGGCGACAAGCCCGACGAACCGGACCAGCCGCCCGCCGCGACCGTCACGGTGACCGTCCCCGGGACACCGGACCCGACCTGCTCGTGCTTCAAGGGCAAGTGAGCCCGGCGACCTGACCGCCCGTACAGGCCGGACGTGACGTGTGTGCAGGCAAGTGATCCAAAGCGCTGTCCGGCTCCGCCGTGGCTGCTTAGGCTGGCTGTGTGACACTGACTGGGCACTCTGCGTATCTCCGGTATCCGCATCTGCGCGGCGAGTTGGTCGCCTTCACCGCTGAGGACGACGTCTGGGTCGCGCCCCTCGACGGCGGCCGGGCATGGCGCGTCAGCGCCGACAACATGCCCGTGAACCACCCCCGCATCTCCCCGGACGGGACGACCGTCGCCTGGACGTCCACGCGTGACGGCGCCCCCGAGGTGCATGTCGCGCCGGTCGACGGCGGCTCCTCCAAGCGGCTTACGCACTGGGGGAGTTCGCGTACGGCGGTGCGCGGCTGGACCCCGGACGGACAGGTCCTCGCCGTCAGTACGGAAGGCCAGGCGTCGCTGCGCCGCAGCTGGGCGCGGGCCGTCCCGCTGGACGGCGGACCCGCGGCCACCCTGCCCTACGGCGTCGTGGGCGACGTCGCGCACGGCCCCGAGGAGGGCCAGGCCCTGCTGCTCTCCGCTCCGATGGGGCGCGAGGCCGCCTGGTGGAAGCGGTACCGGGGCGGCACGGCGGGCAAGCTCTGGATCCGGCGTGGCGATGCGGGCGACGAGGCCCGCTTCGTACGCGTCCACGAAGAGCTCGACGGGAACATCGAGTACCCGCTGTGGGTGGGGGACCGCATCGCGTTCCTCTCCGACCACGAAGGCGTCGGCGCCGTCTACTCCTCGCTGCCCGACGGCTCCGACCTGCGCAGGCACACCGGAATCGACGGCTTCTACGCCCGGCACGCCGCCACCGACGGCACCCGCGTCGTGTACGTGTCGGCGGGTGAACTCTGGCTTCTGGACGACCTGCTGGACGCCGCGCCGCGCCGCCTCGACGTACGCCTCGGCGGCCAGCGCACCGACCTCCAGCCGTTCCCCGTGAGCGCGGCCCGCTGGTTCGGTGCCGCCTCTCCCGACCACACGGGGCGGGGCAGCGCCGTCTCCGTGCGCGGCGGCGTGCACTGGGTGACCCACCGCGAAGGGCCCGCCCGTGCGCTCGCCGTCGAGCACGGAGTGCGCGCCCGGCTGCCGCGGACCTTCCGTGTCGACGGCGAGGAACACGTCGTCTGGGTGACGGACGCGGAGGGCGACGACGCGCTCCAGTTCGCGCCCGCCACCGGCCTCGCGCCGGGCGCGACGCCGCGCAGGATCGCCGCCGGGCAGCTGGGCCGGGTGCTCGGGCTCGCCATGGCGCCCGACGGCAGCAGGGCCGCCGTCGCCTCGCACGACGGCCGTGTGCTGCTCGTGGAGCGGGAGAGCGGGGAGGTGCGCGAGGTCGACCGCGGGGAGCACGGGGACGCCGGCGGGCTCGTCTTCTCACCGGACTCGGCCTGGCTAGCCTGGTCGCACCCTGGGCCCCGGCCGCTGCGGCAGCTGAAGCTGGCCAACACCGCCGACCTTTCGGTGTCCGAGGCGACTCCGCTGCGCTTTCGCGACTACGCGCCCGCGTTCACCCTGGACGGCAAACACCTGGCGTTCCTGTCGGCGCGGGCCTTCGACCCCGTCTACGACGAGCACGTCTTCGACCTCGCCTTCGTCGGCGGATCGCGGCCCTATCTCATCACGCTGGCCGCCACCACGCCCTCGCCCTTCGGGCCGCAGCGGCACGGGCGGCCCTTCGAGACGCCCGACAAGGACGAGACCCCGGACAGCGAGGGCTCGCCCGTCACCCGCATCGACCTCGACGGGCTCGCCGACCGCATCGTGCCGTTCCCCGTCGAGGCCGCCCGGTACTCCACCCTGCGGGCGGCCAAGGACGGCGTCCTGTGGCTGCGGCATCCCGTGCGCGGCGTCCTCGGCGCGTCCAGGGCCACCCCCTCGGACCCCGATCCGCGCACCGAGCTCGAACGGTACGACCTGGTGCAGCAGCACATCGACGAACTGGCCTCCGACGCCGACCACTTCTCCGTCAGCGGGGACGGCAAGCGGGTGCTGCTGTGGGCCGACGGAAAGCTGAAGGTCGTGCCGAGCGACCGGCGGGCCTCCGGCGAGGAGGGTTCCGACTCGAACATCAGCGTCGATCTGACGCGGGTCAGGCAGACGGTCGATCCGGCTGCCGAGTGGCGGCAGATGTACGACGAGGCCGGGCGGTTGATGCGGGACAACTTCTGGCGGCCCGACCTGGGCGGGGTCGACTGGGACGGCGTCCTGGACCGCTACCGCCCCGTCCTCGACCGGCTGGCCACGCACGACGACCTCGTGGACCTGCTGTGGGAGGTCGCAGGCGAGCTCGGTACTTCGCACGCGTACGTCGTGGGGGGCGGGAACTGGGGGAGCCCGTCGGCGCGGCAGGGGCTGCTCGGCGCGGACGTCTCGCGGGGCGATGACGGGGCGTGGCGGATCGACCGGATCCTCCCCTCCGAGACGTCGGACCCGTCCGCCCGCTCGCCGCTTGCCGCACCCGGGGTCGCCGTCCGCGCGGGAGACGCGCTGCTGGCGGTCGCGGGGCGCCCGGTGGACCCGGTGACGGGACCCGGTCCCTTGCTGGTGGGCACGGCGGGGAAGCCGGTGGAGCTCACGGTGTCGCCCGCGGGCGGGGGCGATCCCCGGCACGCGGTGGTGATCCCCGTCGACGACGAGGAGCCGCTGCGCTACCACGCCTGGGTCGCGGACCGGCGTGCCTACGTCCATGAGAAGTCCGGGGGACGGCTCGGATATCTCCACGTGCCGGACATGCAGGCGCCCGGCTGGGCGCAGATCCACCGGGACCTGCGGGTGGAGGTGGCGCGGGACGGGCTCGTGGTGGACGTCCGCGAGAACCGCGGCGGACACACGTCCCAGCTGGTGGTGGAGAAACTCGCCCGGAAGATCGTGGGCTGGGACCTGCCGCGCGGCGCGCAGCCGTACAGCTACCCCTCGGACGCGCCGCGCGGCCCTGTCGTCGCCGTCGCCAACGAATTCTCCGGTTCCGACGGCGACATCGTGAACGCGGCGATCAAGGCGCTTGGGATCGGGCCCGTGGTCGGTACGCGGACGTGGGGCGGTGTGATCGGCATCGACAGCCGGTACCGCCTGGTGGACGGGACGCTCGTGACCCAGCCGAAGTACGCGTTCTGGCTGGAGGGATACGGCTGGGACGTCGAGAACTACGGCGTTGACCCGGACGTGGAGGTCTGGACGACCCCGGAGGACTACGCGGAGGGCCGCGACCCCCAACTGGACGAGGCGGTGCGCTTGGCGCTGACCGCGCTGGAATCCACGCCCCCCAAGACGGCTCCGGAACTGCCGGGGGCCTGAGGGCACGGGGGGCAGTCGGGCGGGTGGGTGGGAAAGCGTGTTCGTTCAAGGATGGACGCGGGGTGATCGGGCGGGTGGGTGGGAGAGGGTGTTCGGGGGAAGGGACGCCGGGGGCCGAGGGGAGGGGCGTGGCGGGGGCGCAGCCCGGATAGCATGCGGGGGCAGTGACCACCAGCCAGGACCGGAGGCGCCCGATGCCGGGAGAACCGAACGCAGACTGCCTGTTCTGCAAGATCGTCGCGGGTGACGTACCCGCCACCGTCGTCAGGGAGACGGAGACGACCGTGGCCTTCCGGGACATCAACCCGCAGGCCCCCACCCACGTCCTGGTCATCCCCAAGGTGCACCACCCGGACGCGGCCAGCCTCGCCGCCGCCGAACCCGCCATCGCCGCCGACGTCCTGCGTGAGGCCGGTGAGGTCGCCGCCGAGGAGAAGGCGGAGAGCTACCGCATCGTCTTCAACACCGGCGCCGGCGCGGGACAGACCGTCTTCCACGCGCACGCCCACGTCCTCGGCGGACGCGGCCTGCAGTGGCCTCCGGGCTAACGGGACAACGGGATATCGGGATAGCGGGATAACTGACCTTGTCCGTACGTGAACTGGTCGTCCTCGGCACCGCGAGCCAGGTGCCGACCCGGCACCGCAACCACAACGGGTACGTCCTGCTCTGGGACGGGCAGGGCATCCTCTTCGACCCCGGCGAGGGCACGCAGCGGCAGATGCTGCGTGCCGGGGTCGCCGCGCACGACCTGCACCGGATCTGCGTCACGCACTTCCACGGCGATCATTCCCTCGGCCTGCCCGGCGTCATCCAGCGGATCAATCTGGATCGCGTCCCGCACGACGTGACCGTGCACTTCCCGCACTCCGGGCAGCACTTCTTCGACCGGCTGCGGTACGCCACCGCCTACCGCGAGACCGTGCAGCTCGTCGTGGAACCCGTCGCCGAGGACGGCCGGTTGGCCGTCGCCCCCTCCTTCGCGCTCGATGCCGTCAAGCTGTCCCACCCCGTCGAGTCCTTCGGCTACCGCATCACCGAACCCGACGGCCGCCGCATCCTCCCCGAACTGCTCGCCGAGCGCGGCATCGCCGGGCCGGACGTCGGGCGCCTGCAGCGCGAAGGGGTGCTGCGGGGCATCACGCTCGACGAGGTCAGCGCGGTGCGGCGCGGGCAACGGTTCGCCTTCGTGATGGACACCCGGCTGTGCGACGGCGTCCACGCCCTCGCCGACGGCTGCGACATGCTCGTCATCGAGTCGACCTTCCTCGACGAGGACGAGCAACTGGCGCTCGATCACGGGCACTTGACCGTGGGCCAAGCCGCCCGGGTCGCAGTCGACGCCGGCGTCCGGCATCTCGTACTGACCCACTTCAGCCAGCGCTACCCCGACCCCGGCGTATTCGAGCAACAGGCCAGGGACGCCGGATTCGACGGTGAACTCACCGTCGCACAAGACCTGTTGCGTGTACCTCTGCCCAAACGAACCACCTGAGTGAGCCGCCGCCATGCCCCTTCCCAAAGCCGAACTGCACCTCCACATCGAGGGCACGCTCGAACCCGAGCTGGCCTTCGCCCTCGCCGCCCGCAACGGCGTCACCCTGCCGTACGCGGACACCGAAGAGCTGCGCAAGGCCTATCTCTTCGACGACCTCCAGTCCTTCCTCGACCTGTACTACGGGCTGATGGCCGTCCTGCTCACCGAGGACGACTTCGAGGAGCTGGCCGACGCCTATCTGGCGCGGGCCGCCGAGCAGGGAGTGCGGCACGCGGAGATCTTCTTCGACCCGCAGGCCCACATGGCGCGCGGCGTGGGCATCGGCACCGTGATCGAGGGGCTCGGGCGCGCCCTGGAGCGCAGCGAGGAGCGGCACGGGATCTCGACCCGGCTCATCATGTGCTTCCTGCGGGACCAGTCCGCCGAGTCGGCCCTTCAGACGCTGGAGGCCGCCAAGCCCCACCTCCACCGGATCATCGGCGTCGGGCTCGACTCCGCCGAGGTCGGCCACCCGCCCGCCAAGTTCCGCGAGGTGTACGAGGCCGCCGCCGCGCTCGGCCTGCGCCGCGTCGCGCACGCGGGCGAGGAGGGGCCGCCCGCGTACATCACGGAGGCCCTCGACGTCCTGGGCGCCGAGCGCATCGACCACGGGCTGCGCTGCATGGAGGACCCGCAGCTGGTGGAGCGGCTCGTGCGCGAGCGCGTGCCGCTCACGCTCTGCCCGCTGTCCAACGTCCGGCTGCGCGCCATCGACGTACTCGAAGAGCACCCCCTCGCGCGGATGATGGACGCCGGGCTGCTGTGCACGGTCAACTCCGACGACCCGGCGTACTTCGGCGGCTATGTCGACGACACCTTCCACGCCGTACGGGAAGCCCTCGGCATCGACCAGGAGCGGCTGCGGGAGCTCGCGCGGAACTCGTTCGAGGCGTCGTTCCTCGACGGGAGCGCGCAGGACGAGGAGCTGCGGGCGCGCTATCTCGCCGAGGTCGCGGAGTATTCGTTCGACTGATCGCGAAGGCGGCTGCGGCGGGCTGACAACCCGTCGTTCGAGCCCCGATGGGCTTCTTCCGTTACGTTGCCTGCATGGTCGTACCTCTCAGAACCAGCATCGACCCGCTCAAGGCAGCCCGCAGAGCAGGCGATCCGCCCTGTGATGTCTTCCTCACCGGCACGGTGTTCCTCGACATCATCTTCACCGGGCTCGATTCCGCGCCCGTGCGCGGGACCGAGTCCTGGGCGCGCGGGATGGGGTCGAGTCCCGGTGGCGTGGCCAACATGGCGACGGCGCTCGCCCGGCTCGGGCTGCACACCTCGCTCGCGGCGGCCTTCGGGGACGACCACTACGGGGAGTACTGCTGGGACGCGCTCGAACAGGGCGAGGGCATCGATCTCGCGACGTCACGCACCGTGCCCGGCTGGCACTCCCCGGTGACCGTGTCCATGGCGTACGAGGGCGAGCGGACCATGGTCAGCCATGGGCACGAGCCGCCGCCGGACGCCGATTCCCCGGACGGCGGCGCCCCGGAATGCCCGCCACGCGCGCGTGCCGCCGTCGCCTCCCTGACGCCCGGCACACGCGCGCCCTGGATCGCACAGGCCGCGCGCACGGGCACCCGGATCTTCGCCGACGTCGGCTGGGACGACACCGGGCGCTGGGACCTGGCGGGGCTCGCGGACCTGGAGCACTGCGAGGCGTTCCTGCCGAACGCGGAGGAGGCCATGCGGTACACACGGACCCAGTGCCCCAGGGCCGCCGCCCGTGCGCTGACGGAGCACGTGCCGCTCGCGGTGGTGACGCTGGGTGCGGACGGGGCGTACGCGGTCGACGGGCGGACCGGCGAGACCGCCGAGGTTCCGGCCATCGCGGTCGAGGCGCTCGACCCCACGGGCGCCGGTGACGTCTTCGTGGCGGGCTTCGTGACCGGCACCCTCGCCGACTGGCCCCTCGCGGACCGGCTCGCCTTCGCGGGGCTCACGGCGGCGCTCTCGGTGCAGGAGTTCGGGGGTTCCCTGTCGGCGCCGGGCTGGGCGGAGATCGCCGCGTGGTGGCGGACCGTGCGGGAGGTCGACGACCAGGACCCGGTGGCGCTGCGGCGCTACGGATTCCTGGAGGGCCTGCTTCCGGAGGCCACCCGTCCGTGGCCGCTGCGCCGTGCCGTGCCGACGATCGGGTTCAGATCGGCGTAACAGGTCGTACAGCTGTGCGTCACCGGAGTGAAAAAGCCCTACGGCGGTGTCAGTGGGGCGTCGTACTCTTGGCAGTGCAAGGCTGTCGAGCGGCCACCAAGCCCCGCATGAGGAGGATGAGCAGGCCTAAGTGCCGGCCCATGACTCAGACACCCACAGCTCGTACCCCTGCCAAGGGCCAGTCGCGAGCACACTTCACCGTCCCGGCGAACCACCCGATGGTGACGGTGCTCGGCTCCGGAGACGCCCTGTTGCGCGTGATCGAGAAGGCCTTCCCGGCGGCCGACATCCATGTCCGGGGCAATGAGATCAGCGCTGTCGGAGACGCCCGTGAAGTGGCTCTCATCCAGCGTCTGTTCGACGAGATGATGCTGGTGCTCCGCACCGGTCAGCCGATGACGGAGGACGCAGTGGAACGCTCGATCGCCATGCTCAGGGCGGACGAGGCAGGCGAGGGCGAGGGCCAGGAGACCCCGGCCGAGGTGCTCACGCAGAACATCCTCTCGTCCCGCGGCCGCACGATCCGCCCCAAGACGCTCAACCAGAAGCGCTACGTCGACGCCATCGACAAGAACACCGTCGTCTTCGGCATCGGCCCCGCGGGCACCGGCAAGACGTACCTCGCCATGGCCAAGGCCGTGCAGGCGCTCCAGGCCAAGCAGGTCAACCGCATCATCCTGACCCGCCCCGCCGTCGAGGCCGGCGAGCGGCTCGGCTTCCTGCCGGGCACGCTCTACGAAAAGATCGACCCGTACCTGCGTCCGTTGTACGACGCGCTGCACGACATGCTCGACCCCGACTCGATCCCGCGCCTGATGGCGGCGGGCACGATCGAGGTCGCCCCGCTGGCGTACATGCGCGGCCGCACGCTGAACGACGCGTTCATCATCCTGGACGAGGCGCAGAACACCAGCGTCGAGCAGATGAAGATGTTCCTCACCCGCCTCGGCTTCGAGTCGAAGATCGTGATCACGGGCGACGTCACCCAGGTCGACCTGCCGAACGGCACCAAGTCGGGGCTGCGGCAGGTCCAGGACATCCTGGAGGGCATCGACGAGGTGCACTTCTCGCGGCTCACGTCCCACGATGTCGTACGGCACAAGCTGGTCGGCCGTATCGTCGACGCTTACGAGAAGTACGACGACAGTCAGCAGAACAAGAAAAACGGGAAGTAGCGGAAGCCGCACCATGTCGATCGACGTCAACAACGAATCCGGAACCGAGGTCGACGAGCAGGCGATCCTCGACATCGCCCGCTACGCCCTCACGCGGATGCGCATCCACCCGCTCTCCGAGCTCTCGGTGATCGTCGTGGACACCGACGCCATGGAGCAGCTCCACATCCAGTGGATGGACCTGCCGGGACCGACGGACGTCATGTCGTTCCCGATGGACGAGCTGCGTCCGCCCGCCAAGGACGAGGAGGAGGCCCCGCAGGGCCTCCTCGGCGACATCGTGCTCTGCCCCGAGGTCGCCCTCAGGCAGGGCAAGGAAGCGCCCACCGAGCACTCCATGGACGAGGAGCTCCAGTTGCTCACCGTCCACGGAGTGCTCCACCTCCTCGGGTACGACCACGAGGAGCCGGACGAGAAGGCCGAGATGTTCGGTCTCCAGGCGGCCATCGTCGACGGCTGGCGCGGCGAGAACGGCCTGACCGGGCCGTCTCCGGCGCCGACCGTCTCGTAACCCCATGAGCTTCCAGTTGATCGCGGGCGCCGTCGCCCTGGTCGTCGTCGCCTGGCTCGCGGCCTGCGCCGAGGCGGGCATCGCCCGTACCTCCAGCTTCCGGGCGGAAGAATCGGTCCGCTCCGGGCGGCGCGGCAGCGCGAAGCTCGCGCAGGTCGCCGCCGACCCCACCCGTTATCTGAACGTGGCGCTGCTCGTGCGCGTCGCCTGCGAGATGGCCGCGGCGTCCCTGGTGACGTACGCCTGCCTGAACGAGTTCGACGAGACCTGGCAGGCGCTCGCCGTCGCCATCGCGGTGATGGTCCTCGTGTCGTACGTGGCCGTGGGCGTCTCGCCCCGCACCATCGGGCGCCAGCACCCGCTCAACACGGCCACCGCCGCGGCGTACGTCCTGCTGCCCCTTGCCCGCATCATGGGCCCGATCCCGCCGCTCCTGATCCTCATCGGCAACGCGCTCACGCCCGGCAAGGGCTTCAGGCGCGGCCCGTTCGCCTCCGAGGCTGAGCTCCGGGCAATGGTCGACCTCGCCGAGAAGGAATCCCTCATCGAGGACGAGGAGCGCCGCATGGTGCACTCCGTCTTCGAGCTCGGCGACACCCTCGTCCGCGAAGTCATGGTGCCGCGCACGGACTTGGTCGCCATCGAGCGCTTCAAGACCATCCGCCAGGCGCTCACCCTCGCCCTGCGCTCCGGCTTCTCGCGCATCCCCGTGACCGGGGAGAGCGAGGACGACGTCGTCGGCATGGTCTATCTCAAGGACCTGGCCCGCAAGACGCACATCAACCGCGACAGCGAGTCGGACCTGGTGTCGACGGCGATGCGCCCGGCGACGTTCGTGCCCGACACGAAGAACGCGGGCGACCTCCTTCGCGAGATGCAGCAGGAGCGCAACCACGTCGCCGTCGTCATCGACGAGTACGGCGGCACGGCCGGCATCGTCACCATCGAGGACATCCTCGAAGAGATCGTCGGCGAGATCACCGACGAGTACGACCGTGAACTGCCGCCCGTCGAGGAGCTCGACGACGGCTGCTACCGCGTCACCGCGCGCCTGGACATCGGTGACCTCGGCGACCTCTTCGGGCTCGACGAGTTCGACGACGAGGACGTGGAGACGGTCGGCGGTCTGCTCGCCAAGGCGCTCGGCCGGGTGCCGATCGCCGACGCGTCGGCGCTCGTGCCGCTGCCGGACGGCCGGGAGCTGCGGCTCACCGCGGAGTCCGCGGCCGGACGGCGGAACAAGATCGTGACGGTGCTCGTGGAGCCGGTCGAGCCGAAGGGCGCGGAGAAGGAGACGCCAGGGTGACCCCGCAGGAACTGCGCGCCTTCTGCCTGTCCTTCAACGACGTGGTGGAGGAGTTCCCGTTCGGCCCCGAGGCCTCCGTGTTCAAGGTCGCGGGGAAGATGTTCGCGCTGAGTTCCCTGGACGCGGAGCCGCTGAAGGTGAACCTGAAGTGCGATCCCGATATCGCGGTCCAGCTGCGGGCCGCGCACCCGGAGATCGCGCCGGGATGGCACATGAACAAGCGGCACTGGAACACCGTGACCGCCGACGCGAAGCTCCCGGACCAGCAGGTCCGGGAGCTCGTCGAGGACTCGTACGACCTGGTGGTCGCGGGTCTCCCGAAGGCGGTACGACTGCGGCTCGACCGGCCGTAGACACCGGCTCCTAGGCGTCACGCCGGGTGCGCAGGCCCGCCGCGATCAGGGCCGCCGCCACGAGCACCACCGCCGCGTCGATCAGGAGCACCGTCCGCGTGCCCGCCAGGAGATCCGTGCCGGTCGTCGCGAGGACTCCCAGGAGCGGGATGCCGATCGTGATGCCCACCTGCTGCGTGGACGTCACCAGGCCGGTGGCCAGGCCCTGCTCCTCGTCCGGGACACCCGAGGTGACCGTCACGCCGTACGAGATGATCGCGCCCAGGTGGAACATGCTCGCCACCGATACGCCGGCCGTCGCGAGCCAGACCGACCCCGTGCCCTCGTCGATGCCGAGCAGCGCCGCGATGAACAGGCCCTGGCCCAGGAGCGAGACGACCAGGGTGCGGCGCGCCCCGAAGCGGCTGATGACCTTGGGCGCGTAGATCCCGGCGACCACCGAGAGCACACCCTGCACGCCGAAGACCAGACCCGTCTGGAAGGCGGAGAGCCTCAGGACTTCCTGGAGGTAGAGCGTGAGGACGAAGACGACCGCCGACATCATCGAGAAGGTGACGAGACCGCCCAGGTTGCCCCACGCGACCGTCCGGCGCCGCAGCATCGGCAGCGAGACCAGCGGCGACTCGGCGCGCGACTCGATGTATCCGAAGGCCGAGAGCAGCAGCACACCCGCGACGAGCGTGACGATGACGTCCGTGCCGCCGAAGCCGCGTTCGGCGGCCGTGGAGAGCGCGTAGATCAGGGCGAGCAGACCGCCGGTGACCGTGACCGCGCCGGGGATGTCCAGGCGGGGGCGCTCCGGGGTGCGGGACTCGGGCAGGAGGCCCGGCGCGAGCGGCAGCACGATCAGGACGAAGAGGGTCAGCAGGCCCATCGTGGAGCGCCAGCCGAGCGTGTCGGTGAGTACGCCGCCCAGGACCATGCCGACGGTGAAGCCGAGCGAGAGCAGCGTGCCGGATATCCCGAGCGCGCGGTCACGCTGCGGGCCCTCGGGGAACGTCGTGGTGAGCAGGGACATGCCGGTCGGCACGATGGCCGCCGCACCGACGCCCTGCAGTGCGCGTGCAGTGAGGAACGACGCCGGGTCCCAGGCGAAGGTCGCGAGCACCGAGGCCAGGCCGAACAGGGCGAGGCCGCCGAGGAACAGCTTGCGCCGCCCGAACAGGTCGCCGGTCCGGCCGAAGAGCAGCAGGAAGCCGCCGGAGGGAAGGGCGAACGCGGTCACCGCCCACTGCAGCGCGGACTGGCTCATGCCCAGGTCCGCGCCGAGCACGGGCAGCGCCACGTTCAGCACGGAGAAGTCGAGCGCGACCATGAACTGGGCGGCGCAGAGCACGAAGAGGACGAGCTTGTCGCGGGAGGAGAGCTTGGGGGCCGGGGGCCGAGGAGCGGGGGCCGCCGTTGTCGTGGACGGGGGAGTGGTGGTGTCGATCGCCATGAGTTGAGCTTCGGGCGTCAGGAATAGCCGTGGGGAGCGGGAACTTATGCTGGTGGTCGTAACACCAGGCAGGGGGGAGCTTGCGAATGGCAGGGACGAGTGAGGCGGCGGCTGCGCGGCCCCGGGACGAATCCAAGGCACGGCGACTGGGCGAACTGCGCGAGTTCCTGATGAGCCGCCGGGCCCGGGTCAGCCCCGCGGAGGCGGGACTCCCGGACGGCGGGGCGCGGCGGCGTACGCCGGGTCTGCGCCGCGAGGAGGTCGCCGTGCTCGCCGGGGTCGGTGCTTCCTGGTACCAGTGGCTTGAGCAGGGCCGCGACATCTCCGTGTCGCCGCAGGTCCTGGACTCCGTGGGGCGCGTCCTGAAACTGTCGAGCGCCGAGCGGCGGCATCTGTACGTGCTCGCCGGGCTGAACCCGCCCGCACCCGAGGTCGAGCAGGCCGACCGGGACATGTGCGAGGGGATGCAGCGCCTGATCGACACGTGGATGCCGTACCCCGCGCACATCATGGACCGCTACTACAACTGCGTCATGTACAACGACGCGGCCGGAATGGTCTTCGGGATGCGCCCCGAGATCACCCAGAACTGCCTCGTGGACTTCTTCACCGACCCCATCTACCGCTCCCGGAGCGTTAGTTGGCGGACCAATGCGGAGTCGGTCGTCGCCCAGTTCCGCGCGTCCTGCTCGGAGACCCCGGACGACGAGGGCTTCCAGGCGGTCCTGGCCGAGGTGCGGGAAGCGGCGGGCGAGGAGTTCACCGAGCTGTGGGAGCGGCGGGACGTGCGGCCCGCGGGGCAGGTCCACAAGGAGCTCATCCATCCGCTGGTGGGGGCGTTGCACGTCGAGTCGACGGCGTTGCGGGTGCCGGCGCGGCCCGATCTGACGATCGTGCTGCATACGCCGCTTCCGGAGGCGGAGACCGCGGCGAAACTGGAGTGGCTCGCCTCGCCCGAGGGGCGGCGGGGGTCGATGTACCCGGTGGCCCCGATAGCCATGTAACGCCCTGACCTCCGTATGCTCGGCTCATGACCGAGAGTGCTGCGCTTGGCGCGCTTGATGCTGAGGACCGGAAGATCGTTACGCTGGCTCGTTCGGCGCGGGCGCGGAATGGGGTGGCCGAGGGGGCCGCTGTGCGGGACGAGACGGGGCGTACGTATGTCGCCGGTACGGTTTCGCTGGACTCCCTGAAGCTTTCTGCCCTGCGGACTGCTGTCGCCATGGCTGTCGCGTCCGGTGCGGAGTCCCTTGAGGCGGCGGCCGTTGTCTCCTCCGAGGAGGCGCTGTCCTCCGAGGACCTTTCCGCGGTGCGGGACCTTGGCGGGGCCGGGACGCCGGTGTTTCTGGCGGGGCCGGACGGGGAGGTCCGGGTGCGGGCTCAGGCGAACTGACTCTCTCCCCAACCCCGCCCCTTCCCGTAAACCCGCTCTGGCGCGTGGGCCTACCTGGGGCTCCGCCCCAGACCCCCCCCACGAATTCCGAACACGCCCGGCGGGGCGAAAAATGTAGCCCCCGCCGCCGGTGTGGTAGCACCACG
>NZ_JBSGSG010000052.1:0-67855 GCF_053606765.1 Streptomyces sp. NPDC055189 | reverse complement strand
CCGCCCCCGGTGGTGGGGTACGATACCCGCGCCGTGGTCCAGCGTCGCGTCTTACCTCTGCGGGTCCGTTTTGGGCGGGCCCCCCCAAACCGGGGGGGGGGGCGCCCGGCCGTGTGACACGCGCGCATCTCAAACACCTTGCCTTCACACTCCTCTCACATGTTTCAATGACCCCGCACGGGGGCCTGCTGATCGTCACGGGCCCTCAAATGAGCCTGTGGGGGGCACAGTTGAAGAAGTCTCAGCGGTTAAGACGTGTGACGGGCGCCGCGCTCGCGGTGGTGATCGGCTCGGCGGGCCTGGTAGCGGTCGGCACGCCTGCCGCGTACGCCGCCACCGCGTCGGACGAGGTCGTGAAGCTGCCGATCTCCTCGTACTCGGCGATCGCCGTGGACTCGGCGCACGAGCGGGTCTTCGTCTCGGACAACTACCGGGGCAGCTACACCAACCCGGGCTTCATCGCGGTCTACGACTTCCAGGGGCACAAGCTCACCTCCTGGACCACGACCAACCGCGTGTCGGGCCTGGCGCTCAGCGAGGACAGCTCCACGCTGTACGCCGGTGAGCGCAACCGGGTCGCGGCGTACGACACCACGACGTTCAAGCTGACCGCCGCCACCAACGCCTACGAAGAGACGTGCGGCAGGGAGGTCGCCGTCACGGGGAGCAAGGTGTGGTGGACCTCGCAGTCCAGCACCTACATCTCCGAGTGTCCTGCGGCGCAGAGCGACCTGGACAGCCTCGTCGGCGGCACCCTCTCCCGGACGGGCTGGAACGCCAAGGGCAGGCTGAACCTGGAAGCCGCTCCCGCGGGCGCCAACCGGTTCTTCATGGGGCAGGAGTCCGGCCCCGGGGATGCCAACCCGTTCCTGGCCTCCTTCAACACCGAGGGCGACAACCCCGTACGCGACGCCGTGCGCCGCTTCGCCGACAGCGAGGGCAACGGCGCGCTGCAACTGAAGGATCTGGCGGTCAGCGCCGACGGCAAGCGGGTCGCGGTCGCGGACGCCGCGTACGGCACAAGGCTGCTGAACGCGGGGGACCTCTCGGACGCCGGCACGCCGTACCAGGCGCTGCCCGAGGGGGCCAAGTCCTCCGCGGTGGCGTTCAGCGGTGACGGAAAGTACGTGGCGCGCGGCGCCGCCGCCTCCGGGAGCACCGCCGACCTCCTCGTGCAGCCCGCCGATCCGGCGGACGGCACGACGCCGTTCGAGTTCGCCTTCGAGGGCACGCTCGACGGCAACCGTGTCGTGCCGCGCGGCCTCGACTGGTCGAAGGACGGCCGGCGGCTGTTCGCCGTCACGACCAACGCGTACGCCAACGAGTACTGGCTGCACATCATCCAGCCCCCGGCCGCCCAGTACGACTCGCGCTTCACCGGCACCCTGAGCACCACGCCGTCGAAGCCCGTGGTCGGTGAGCCGCTCGGCATCCGGGGCAAGCTGGAGCTGGACGGGCCCGCGCCCGCGGAGGCGGTGAAGGTCGAGGCGGTCCGCAAGGACGCGGACGGCACGACGGAGGTGGCGTCCGCCAAGGTCGCCGCCGACGGCAGCTTCACCGTCCTGGACGTGCCGGACCGGCTCGGCGAGGCGACGTACACGCTGCGGTTCCTGGGTGACGTCACACACCGCCCCGCCGAGGACGTCACGCTCACGGTCGACGTGGCGAAGGCGGCGACGGCGATCGAGCTGACGGCCCCCGCCGAGGCGACCCGCGCGGGCGGCGTCGACATCACAGGGAAGCTGACCGGACAGGGGCGTGCGCTGCCGTCCGGGATCGCCCTGAAGGTGACGCGGACCGACCGGCTCGGCACGACGGGCGAGCTGACGTCGGCGTCGGTGGCGGCGGACGGCACGTTCCGGATCAGGGACCTGCCGAACAAGAAGGGCAAGACGGTCTACGCGGTGAGCTACGAGGGCGACGCCCTGCACGGCGGATCGTCGGCCGAGGCGACGGTGCGGGTGACCGGCTAGCCGAGTAGATGGCACCCGGCCCGGACGCCTCTAGGCGTCCGGGCCGGGGCCGTTCATGGCCGCGCCCCGAAGGGGCGCGGGGAACTGCGCGACAAGCCACGAATCACCCGCAGTCGCGCACGCGGGGCCAGCGGCAACTCAGAGGGCGCCCACAAGCCGGGCAGCGCCCTCATGCGCGTCCATGCGCCGCGCAGCGAGAATCGCCGCCGCGGTGTCGGCGCGGGACGCCGCCACCACCAGGGCGCGGCCCGCGAGGGCGTGGGCGCGCTGGTGCAGGGCGTTGAGGTGCGGTTCGTGGATGGCGGTCACGACAGCCGAGCGGACGGGCGTCAGACCGCCGCGCAGCCGGGCCACCTCGGACGACAGCTCCTCGGCCGCTTCGTCCAGGTCGGCGGAGGGCGCGAGGGCGCGCAGCTCGTCCGTGACGGCGAGCAGAGCCGCCAGGTGCGCGGCGAGCTGGATGTCCAGCTCCTCCTCGCGGGAGCGGTGCGGGAAGTCGCCGGGGTCGGCCATGGCGTGGACCGACTTGGTGCGGATCGGCTCGTACATGGGATGGCCTCCTGGCGGGTAGCTTGAAAGCCATCCTACATTAGATTCTGTCTAAAGTTGATTCGGGTCGTGTGTGCGTGATCAGTGCTGGCTGTAGCCGTCCAGGAAGTTGCCGATGCGGGTGACGGCCTCGGCCAGATCCGTCGCCGTGGGCAGGGTGACGACCCGGAAGTGATCGGGTTCCGGCCAGTTGAAGCCGGTGCCGTGGACGACCATGATCTTCTCAGCCCGGAGCAGGTCGAGCACCATCTGGCGGTCGTCCTTGATCTTGAAGACCTTCGGGTCGAGCCGGGGGAAGAGGTACAGCGACCCCTTGGGCTTCACGCAGCTCACGCCCGGGATCTGCGTCAGCAGGTCGTACGCGGTGTCGCGCTGCTCCACGAGCCGGCCGCCCGGAAGCACGAGGTCGTTGATGGTCTGCCGCCCGCTGAGCGCGGCGACCACGCCGTGCTGGCCCGGCATGTTCGCGCACAGGCGCATGTTCGCGAGGATCGTCAAGCCCTCGATGTACGAGGACGCGTGCGCCTTCGGGCCCGAGATGGACACCCAGCCCACGCGGTAACCGGCCACCCGGTACGCCTTCGACATGCCGTTGAAGGTGAGGGTGAGCAGGTCGGGGGCGATGGCGGCGGTGGGGGTGTGGACCGCGTCGTCGTAGAGGATCTTGTCGTAGATCTCGTCCGAGCAGACCAGGAGATTGTGGCGGCGCGCGATGTCGGTCAGGCCGCGCAGCATGTCCTCGCTGTATACGGCGCCGGTCGGGTTGTTCGGGTTGATGATCACGAGCGCCTTGGTGCGGTCGGTGACCTTGCGCTCGATGTCGGCGAGGTCCGGCATCCAGTCCGCCTGCTCGTCGCAGCGGTAGTGCACGGCCGTGCCGCCGGAGAGCGAGACGGCGGCCGTCCACAGCGGATAGTCCGGCGCCGGTACGAGGACCTCGTCGCCGTCGTCGAGCAGGCCCTGCATGGCCATGACGATGAGCTCGGACACGCCGTTGCCGATGAAGACGTGCTCGACGTCGGTCTCGATGCCCAGGGTCTGGTTGTGCATGACCACCGCGCGGCGGGCGGCGAGCAGTCCCTTCGCGTCGCCGTAGCCGTGCGCGTCGCCGACGTTGCGGAGGATGTCCTCCAGGATCTCGGGCGGGCACTCGAAGCCGAAGGCTGCCGGATTCCCGGTGTTCAGCTTCAGGATGCGATGGCCCGCCGCTTCCAGCCGCATCGCCTCCTCGAGCACCGGGCCCCGGATCTCGTAACAGACGTTGGCGAGCTTCGTCGACTGGATGACCTGCATGTCCGCGAGCTTACGGCCGCGTAAGGAGACCCGCCTCGTGTTTTGCGCCACGTCGGGGACGGGGCGGTGCCGTACGCGGTGTCGTGCGCCGTGTCGTGCGTGGCATTCGAGTGTCCTGTGAGCGGTCAGTTGTGTCCGTATGCGGTCTTGTTCTCGCGGCCGACTACCTCAACAATGCGCATGACAAAACCGAAGCAACTTCGGTCACATAGCCAACAGAGGGGACCCCCCACATGAACAAGCCTCTCGTCGTCGCGTGCTTCTCCGCCCTGCTCCTCGGAGCCACGGCGATGCCCGCGACGGCCGTCAGCGACGAAAGGCCCGCCAAGGCGAAGGCCGTTGACTTCGCGGGAACCGTTGCGCTGAGCAACTGTTCCGGCTCCGTCGTGCGCGTACCGGACTCGCAGCCCGGCGACAAGGCGCTCGTGATGTCCAACGGCCACTGCCTGGAGGCCGGCTTCCCGGCGCCCGGCGAGGTCGTGATCGACAAGCCGTCGTCGCGCAGCTTCACGCTCCTGAACTCAAGCGGCGGCAACGCGGGAACGGTCAAGGCCAGCAAGATCGCCTACGGCACCATGACGGACACCGACCTCTCGCTCTACGAACTGACCAGCACTTACAGCGAGATCGAGAGCAAGTTCGGCATCAAGGCCCTTGAGCTGAACGCGGCGCGCCCGGAGCAGGGCAAGGCGATCACCGTCGCCTCCGGCTACTGGAAGAAGATGTACAAGTGCAGCGTCGACGGCTTCGCGTACCGCCTCAAGGAGGGGAACTGGACCTGGAAGGACTCGGTCCGCTACACCTCCGACTGCCAGACGATCGGCGGTACTTCGGGATCTCCGGTGATCGATGACGCGACCGGCAAGGTGGTCGCCGTCAACAACACCGGCAACGAGAGCGGCGAGGAGTGCACGGACAACAATCCGTGCGAGGTCGACGAGAACGGCAAGGTGACGGTCCGCAAGGGCATCAACTACGCCCAGCAGACGTACGGCATCGTGCCGTGCGTGGCGCCCGGCAACAAGATCGACCTGAGCCGCGAGGGCTGCGAGCTGCCCAAGCCATAAGGCTTCGGCCCGGGCCGCAGGGCTTCGGGCCGAGCCGTAAGGCTCCGGGCAACGGTGGGGCCGCCTCGCGCGGGCGGCCCCACCGAATTGTCAAGAGTTCTCACCCCTTGTCCCCCTCCCCGGGCCCCCGAAGAATGCCCGTGACAACCACACAGGGCACAGCTGCAAGGGGGGCTCCACACATGAACAAGGCTCTCGCGGGCGGATTACTCGCCCTCACCCTCGTAGGGTTCGGCTCCGCGCCGTCGGCGCACGCGGCGGGGGAGACCGCGACGAAGGGCGTCGACTTCGCCGGGACCGTCGCGCTCAGCAACTGTTCGGGCTCCGTCGTCCGCGTGCCGCAGTCGAAGCCGGACGACCCCGCGCTCGTCCTCTCCAACGGCCACTGCCTGGAGAGCGGATTCCCGGCGGCGGGCGAAGTCATCGTCGACCAGCCGTCCACCCGCACCTTCAAGCTGCTCGACGCCAAGGGCGCGGAGAAGGCGACGCTGACGGCGAGCAAGATCTCGTACGCGACGATGACCGACACCGACATCTCGCTCTACCAGCTCACCACCAGCTACGCGGACATCAAGAAGAAGTACGGCATCAAGGCGCTGGAGATCGACGCCGCCCACCCGGTGAAGAAGCGGGCCATCACGGTCGTCTCCGGGTACTGGAAGAAGACGTACACCTGCAAGATCGACGGATTCGCGTACCGCCTCAAGGAAGGCGAGTGGACCTGGAAGGACTCCGTCCGCTACACCCCCGAGTGCCAGACCATCGGCGGCACCTCCGGCTCACCGGTGATCGACCACAAGACCGGCAAGGTCACCGCCGTCAACAACACCGGTAACGAGGCGGGCGAACGCTGCACCCTCGACAACCCGTGCGAGGTCGACCGGAACGGCAAGGTGACGGTCCGCAAGGGCATCAACTACGCGCAGCAGACGTACGGGATCGTGCCCTGCGTCGGCCACGACAGCAAGATCGACCTCGGCCGCAAGGGCTGCAAGCTGCCGCGTCCGGCGGCTGCTGCCGGGAGGTAGCGGGTTCGCCCCTCCGCCCGGCGTATGTGGCCCCCGTTCCCGTCAGTGACGGGAACGGGGGCCGTTCTCAGTGGAGCTGAGTCCTAGTCGAGCAGGCTCTCGCCGAATCGCGAGCCGCTCGCGAGGCCGAACTCGGCCGAGCTGAGGGACTTGGAACCGGAGCCGGTGAGACCGGACGACGTGCCCGGCAGGGTCCACAGGCCACCGCTGCGGTCGTTCTCGAAGGAGGCCGTCACCGCCAGGTCGCCCTTGCCGTTGCCGTCGTAGTCGGCGATCCGGACCTGTGCGCCGAAGAGGTCCCCCGCCTCGGCGGCGCCCGGAACTCCGGTGGTGTCCTGGGAAACGCGCACGACCCCGGACTGCGAGACACCGGAGGCGGAACCGCGGAACACGGTCACGTCACCGGCGTTGTCCAGGTCGCCGAGCTGTTCGCCGTTGGCGCCGACGACCAGTTCGGCCTTGCCGTCACCGGTGATGTCACCGATCGCGATCGAGGCTCCCCAGTTGTCGCCGTCCTCGTTGGCGCCGGGCACACCCGTGCTGTTCTGGTGCAGGGTCACCGGGTCGCCGAAGCCCGTCCGGCTGCCGAGGCGGACGGTGACATAGCCGGAGCCGTTGCTGGGGTCGTCGACGGAGAAGAACTGGGGCCAGGTCAGGGACGTGGCCATGTCGTCGAAGCCGTCGCCGTTGATGTCACCGAGGGCGACGGCGGTGTCTCCGTCGTCCACACGCTGGATGCGGTTGGGGCGGCCTTCCTGGCCCGTGAAGATCTCGGTGCCAGGCCGTCCGGTGCCGGCATCGCCGGTCACCGCCAGGTCGTCCTTGCCGTCCCCGTTGACGTCACCCACGGCGGCCTCCGAGTACAGGAGCCCTGAACCGGACAGTGTGTACGCGGGGACCGGGTTGATCTCCCGGGCGAGGCCGCCCTTGTAGACGACGACCGCGCTCGGCTCGATCACCGCGAGGTCCGCGCCGCTGTCACCGGTGAAGTCCCCCACCGCGACGTCGTAGCCGTGCGACTGCCACTTCTCCGGGTTCTCCACGGTGGTCGTGGTGCTGCTGGTGAACGGCTTGACGCCGCCCCACAGGATGGTGACGCTGCCCTGGCCCTCGAAGTCCCCCACGTCCTCGCCGTCGGCGCCCACGACGAGGTCCGCGTACCCGTCACCGTCCAGGTCGCCGCTCGCGATCGAGATGCCGAAATGGTCACCGTCTTCCGGCGTGCCCGGTACTCCTGCCGAACTCTGGGTGAGGGTCACCTTGTCGGTGGTCAGACCGCCGGCCGACCCGAGAGCCACGACCACGGAACCCGCGGCCTCCGCCCCGCCGACGGTCTTGTACGGCGCGCCGACCGCGATGTCCCGGTGCCCGTCACCGTTGAAGTCGTCGGCGAGCTTGGCGGGTGCGGCGGCTGCCGACGCCACCGGACCAACGACGAACAAACCGCCGGTCAGCGCGGTGACGGCCGCGGCGGCGGCAACGGTGCGGTAGGGCAGGGGCATGAAGGTTCTCTCCTTGGAGCAGTCCTGGACGGTGCCAAAGACAATCCGAGGAGTCGAATGGTTGTACCCCTAAGCTGTGGAGCTTTTGCGGCCTCTGAGTGCCGCCACTCGACGACGCACCTCGTGAGGTGGAAGAACGGCGGTGGGAGCGGGCTGCGGCCCCGCCCCGCCGCCTGGCTCCCGGCAGCCCTTGCAGAGCCCGTCCGGCAGCTTTTCGGGCAGGCCCGGCACGCCGCAGCCCGTGCACTCCACGAGTACCTGACGCCGTGCCGCGCGTGCCGCGAGCTGCGGCGGCAGCTTGTCGCGCAGTCTTCGGCGGGCGAACGCGCCGGGGGAGTGCACCTGATCCGGCAACCCGGCGGTGAGGGCGCGGACCAGCCCCTCCGGCGTGGCCCCGCGCGCGAGCCACTGGGCGGCGAGGTCTTCGAGGGCGGCGCACTCGGCCGCCGAGAGCGCCAGCCGGTTGTCGGCCGCTCCGAGCCGGGCGAGCGTGTCGTACGCCTCCGAACGCGTTTCCCGAGTCGTCGGCTCGGTCGCCGGTACGTCGCCGCTCAGGAACCGCGTCCACCAGGCGGCGTCCCTTGCGGTGCGGCTGAAGTACGTGCGGAACACCCACTGGGTCAGCGCGTCCCCGAGCGGTACGCGCACGCGCCGGTAATGACCGGCGGCGGTAAGGGAGTTGAGGGCGGTCTGCACGGCCTGCTGCCCGTAGCGGGGCTGCTCCCTGGCGAGGGTCTTGATGTCGATCGCGGTGCCTTCGGGCAGCCGGTCGATGTACGCGGCGAGGTACGCCTCACGCACGGGGAGATGATCGAAGTCGCCCTTGCGGCGCGGGGCTTGGCCGGGCACGGAATGCTTGCCGTAGCCGGGCTTGGCCATGGGGTGCGCGGGGGCGGGCAGGGCAGGGATAGGCTTTTCTGTAGCCACGAGATCTCCGATGAGGATCTTGTTGGTCAGACCCCGGTTTGGTGTTGGTAGCACCGGCCGGGGTCGTTCGTTATGCGAACGCTAGAGCTTCGCAACGGCGTGTGGCAAGCCGGTCACGAAAAGTCATCTCCCCTGGCGAGCGGGTCACTTGGGAGGGTGGGTGGGTTGAACCCACCGCCCATTCCTCAGAAAAGGCGCTCGGATCCCGAGTCCCGGAGCTCGGCCGTGAAGCGGGCCCAGGCAGTGGCCTGGACGGTAAAGGTGGGGCTTGCCTCGCCGAGCTTTGAGTCGCGGATGTGGATGGTGTGGGGGCGGGTTGCTATCTCTACGCAGTTGCCGCCTTCGTCGTCGCTGTAGCTGGACTTGAACCAGGCAAGCTGGTTGCTCATAGCTCCTCCGCCATCTTCCTGATGAAATCCGCTGATTCCTCAACGCTGAGGGCATGCATGCGGATCATGCCATGGCGCTGGGTGAGTTCACTGACCTTGGGGGGATCGGCGTAGAGCGCGCTCGTCTTCTGCCCTTCGACGTACCCGTAGTGCTCGTGATCAGGGGTTTCCAGCAGCACCAGTGATCCCGTGAGCGCAAGCCCGCTGCACCGTCCCATCGGCAGCACCTGAACGGATACGTTCCGCAAGTCACCAGCCTCCAGTACGCGTTGTAGCTGGCGCCGCATGGGCTCCCGGCCGCCAACCATGGTCCGCAACGCAGCCTCGTACACCACGAAGCCGAAGACCACGGACGGCCGCGCACGTAGCGCCTCCTGTCTGCGCAGTCGCGCGTTCACCCGCTCCTCGACGGTCTCGTCGTCAAGGGGCGGGCAGCTCTCACTGATGAGCGCCCGCGCGTACTCCTCGGTCTGCAGCAGGCCCGGGATCAGCAGGGGCTCGTACGAATGGATCGCGATGGCTTCGGCTTCCGCCTGCATGAACTCCTGCGATCGCGCAGGAAACGGCTCCGGTTTCAGATAGTCCTGCGCCGACAGCAACAGCCCATGCGCATCGCACGTCTCGTCGGCGACCTGGAGCAGTCGAAGCGTCGGCTTGCGGCGGCCGTTTTCCATCGACTTGACGTACTCGTAGTGATAGCCGGTCTCTTTGCACAGCTCTTCGCGGGTGATTCCCGCCTGTTCCCGCCACCGCTTGACCTGATTGCCGCAGTAACGCCAGGCCATCGGCGGCTGGGAGTTCACCTCGGTCATCGCGCCCGCCCCTCTGGTGCACGGTGGGTACGGTTACGTTCTGTACCCGCGTCGATACTCCAGAAGGCTATGCCCGGCCAGGCAGCGTATGAGCCATGGAACGCACAACTTCCCCCCTCCCGAGGGAGATCGAGTGGCAGCTGCCGCGTACTGCGCGCAGTGTCGGCCGGGCGCGCTCGCTCCTCTCCGAGCAGGCCCGGGCCTGGAAGGTCCCGGACGACGTGGCGGACACCGCCGTACTGCTGCTCAGTGAGCTGATGACCAATGCCGTACGGCACGGGCGGGTTCCGGTGGGGCGGGAGGTCGGGGCGCGGTGCGTGATGGACGGGAACGTCTTCCGGGTGGAGGTGGCGGACGCGAGTGATGCGCTGCCGTGCCCGAGGGAGGCGGGCCCGGACGACGAGTCGGGGCGGGGCTTGGCGCTGGTGGAGCTGCTGGCCGACGCGTGGGGGGCGGAACCGCGGCCGTACGGGATCGGCAAGACGGTGTGGTTCGAGCTGGCGCTGGCGTGCGCGACGTATCCCGCGTCTCCGACGTATGAGAGGAAGGCGTGATGGTCGGGCAGCACAGCCGCTGGACTCCCTCGGGCGTCGAGACGCAAGATCCGGAGCGGATTGCCATTCGTGAGGCGCTGGCTTTCGGCAAGGCTCTCTACGACCGCCGCACCGAACTCGGGTTGAGTTCGGTGCAGCTTGCCGAGCGCACCGGTATGGAGCAGGACGACATCGAGTGCATCGAAGAGGGCGGGACCGCCCCGACGCTGGAGCTGCTCAGGGTGCTTGCGGCCGCTCTCGACTCGGACGTGCGCCTCACCCCTGGTCACGACCTTGGTTCGCTCTGGTTCGAAGGTCACGCGGCCTAGTGGGACCTACAGGCCCCTGGACCTACGGGGTTCGGCGTACGGAGCGGCCCGCGAGGATGTCCGTGCGGCGGCCGTCCTCCATCACGAACTTGCCGTCGATCAGGACGTGCGGGATGCCCGTCGGGAGTGTGCGGGGGGCGTCGAAGGTGGAGCCCGCCGCGACCGTCTCCGGGTCGAAGAGGACCAGGTCGGCGCGGTAGCCCTCGCGGACGATGCCCCGGTCGGGCAGGCGCAGGCGGGCCGCCGGGCGGCCGGTGAGGTGGGCGACGCACTCTTCGAGGGTGAGGACGCCGAGTTCGCGGACGTAGCGGCCGAGGTACTGGGGGAACGTGCCGTACGCGCGCGGGTGCGGCTTGAAGCCCTGGAGGATGCCGTCGCTGCCGCCGGTGTGCACGGGGTGCTGCATGATCGCCTGGACGTTGTCCTCGTGGCCGACGTGCTGGAGGATCGTCGAGCCGAGCTTGTCGTCGATGAGGAGTCGGCGGGCGGTGACCCAGGGCTCCTCGCCGCGCGCGGCGGCGGACTCGGCGACGGTCTTGCCCACGAAGGATTCGAGACCGGGGACGGAGACGCCGGAGATCTCGATCCTGTCCCACTCGATCGGTACGCCGTGGCAGCCGTCGGCGCCGATGACCTCCATGTGGTGGCGGATCTTCTCGGCGGTCGCGTCGTCCTGGAGCCGGGCGAAGATCGAGTCGGGCCCGCCTTCGCTGGCCCAGCTGGGCAGCATGGCGACGAGGGTCGTGCAGCCCGGGGTGTAGGGGTACGTGTCCAGGGTGATGTCCGCGCCGCTCGCGAGCGCGGTGTCGAGGAGCGCGAGCAGGTCGGGCGCCTTGCCCTTGTTCACGCCGAAGTTCATGGTGGCGTGGGCGAGGTGGAGGGGGCAGTTCGCGGTGCGCGTGAGGTTCACCATCTCCTCGTACGCCTGGAGCGCGCCGGCTCCGTAACTGCGGTGGTGGGGGCAGTAGTAGCCGTTGAACTGCGCCACCACCTTGCAGAGCTCGGTGAGTTCGGAGTCGTCGGCGTACATGCCGGGGGTGTAGGTCAGTCCGGAGGACATGCCGACGGCGCCCTGCTCCATTCCCTCCGCGACGAGCTGCTTCATGCGCTCGACCTCGGCGGGGGTGGCGGGGCGGTCGTCCCAGCCGACGGCGTACATGCGGACGGTGCCCTGGGGGATGAGGTAGGCCGCGTTGACGGCTGTGCCCTGCCTGTCCAGGCGGTCCAGGTACTCGCCGACGGTGCGCCAGTCGAAGTCGATGTCGCTGCCGTCGCCGTTCCAGCCGGTGATGGCCTGGCGGACCTGGGCGAGGGTGCGGTCGTCTACGGGGGCGTAGCTGAGTCCGTCCTGGCCGATGACCTCCAGGGTTACGCCCTGGGCGGCTTTCGCGCTGTGGTCCGGGTCGCGGAGGAGGGCGAGGTCGCTGTGGGCGTGCATGTCGATGAAACCGGGCGCTAGCGCTAGGCCTTGGGCGTCGATTGTGCGGGCCCCTGTCGGACGGGGGCCCGCGTCCCCCTCCGGGTGGATCGTGGTGATCCTGCCCTCGTGTGCGCCGACGTCGGCTCGGTAGGAGGCACCTCCGGTGCCGTCTATGACGCGTGCGTCCCGGATCACCAGGTCCATGGTGGGTGCCTCTCTCTTCGCTTGGCTGCGCGTTTGTGGGTGGTGCACCCGGCCTCCGGCCGGGTTGTGTCTCCCACCCGCACCACCCGTGCGGGTCTCGTTGTCGGCTGCGGGTGGCCCCGGAGGGGGCGGGCCACGGCCGGCGACTGCGGGTGGGTGACATCCGCCGCGGAGCGGCGGTTTTGGCCTGTTCGTCCACCCGGTGATGCGGGGTAATCGGGCGGGTGGGCGGGTGACATCCGTCGCGGAGCGGCGGTTCAGGGAAGCCGCCCACCCGACCGGAGGTCAGAAATAGGTACGGATGTAATCCGTGACCGTTCCGTCGCCCTCGACCAGGGGGATCAGCTGCCACTTGTCGAAGGACGTGCAGGGGTGGGAAAGGCCGAGGCCCACCCAGTCGCCCACGGCGAGATCCGCCTCGGGGGTCGTACGGACCCACCCGTGCTGGTCGGAGAGGCCCGTCACCGTGACGCCCGTCGCGGGCCGGTCCACGCCGTCCCGGTGGACGACCTGCGCCTCGGGCAGGTCGATGTCGTACGCCGCATCCCGCTTGCCCGCGTTGGTGAACGCCTGCTCCGACGTCGGCCGGGAAACCACCTGCGTCCACAGCCGGAAGGCGGGATGCAGGGTGCCCTCGTCCGGGACACGGTTGAACGGCGTCAGGTGACGGTAGTGACCGTCGTCGTGGGAGACGTACGCCCCGGAGCGGAGCAGCTTGAGGACCGGGAGGGAGAGATCGGGAAGCTCCGCGAAGACGTTCGCCACCGCGTCGAACCACGCGCTGCCACCCGCACTGACGACGACCTCGTCCAGATCCGCGAACCGGTTCGCCTTGTCGAACTCCACGAGCAGGGTCGTCAGACGGCGCAGCCACGCCTCGACCCGCTCGGGAGTCGCGTCCGGCACCTCGCCCTCGTACCCGGCGACGCCCACGAGCCGCAGCGTGTCCGCCGCCGCGACGGCGTTGGCGATCTCCACGCACTCGGCCTCGGTGCGCACGCCCGTACGCGCACCCTCGCCCGCGCCCAGCTCCACCACGACGTCGACGGGACGCGTCGCGCCCGCCGCGCGCAGAGCGGCGTCCATCAGGGCGACACCGGACTCGGAGTCGACGTAGCAGATGAAGCGGAAGGACGGATCCGCGTCCAGCTCGGCCGCGATCCAGCGCAGCGCCGCCGCGTCCACCAGTTCATTGGCGAGGAAGATCCGCTCCACCCCGAAGGCCCGCGCCACCCGCACCTGATGCGGCACGGCCAGCGTGATGCCCCACGCGCCGTGCTCCATCTGGCGCGCGAAGAGCTGCGGCGCCATGGACGTCTTGCCGTGCGGCGCGAAGGCGAGGCCGTGCCGCGCGGAGTACGTCTCCATCAGCGCGAGGTTGTGCTCAAGGCGCTCGGCGGAGAGGGCGAGGACGGGGGTGGTGAAGCCGCCGGTGAAGAGGTTCCGGCGCTGGGCCGCGAGCTCGCCGACCGTCAGGCCCTCCGCGTCCGGCGGAAGACCCTTGAAACGGTGGTCGACCCTCTCCTGCGCAAGCCGGTCGAGCTCCTGTGCCTGACGTGCTGCGGCGGAGCGGTCGGCTGCGTTGCCGGCGGCCATGGCGCCTCCTCGAAAAGGTGCGTTGCATAATGTGCAACGGTCATTGCGTATGTCGCTTACTGCTGTCTAACATCCGAGCCAACGCCGGGTCAACGGATCCGGGCGGTCGGTTCGGCAGTCGGTTGAGGGGCAGGAAGATCGTGACGGCAGAGGCCGCGCAGACGGCGCAGGCAGCAGTGGACGAAGACGTGGACGTCGTCGCGCTCGGCGAGTCCATGGTCACGTTCCTGCCTTCCCGCGCGGGCCGCCTCGCCGACGTACCCTCCTTCGATCGCGGAATCGGCGGCGCCGAGTCGAATGTCGCCTGCGCGCTCGCCGCCGCGGGACACCGCACCCGCTGGGTCAGCCGCGTCGGCGCCGACGGCTTCGGGGACCACCTCGTCGAGGCGATCGCCCGCTACGGAGTCGACACCCGCGCCGTACGGCGCGACCCGCACCGCCCCACCGGCATCTACTTCCGCACCGCCGACGACCGCGACACCGACGCCCACGAGGTGCTCTACTACCGCGCGGGATCGGCCGCATCGGCGATGTCCCCCGACCCGGAGAGCGTCGACCACGCGGCACTCTCCGCCGCCCGCATCCTGCACCTCTCCGGCATCACGGCCGCCCTCTCCGCGGACTGCCTCGCCCTCCTGCGCGAACTGACCGCACCCCGCCCCGGCCGCCCCCTGGTGTCGTTCGACGTGAACTACCGCCCCGGTCTGTGGAGCGGCACGGCGGGCGAGGGCGAAGGACCCCGCGTCCTGCTCGACCTGGCCCGCGGCGCCGACCTCGTCTTCGTCGGCGAGGACGAGGCCGCCGACGCCTGGGGCATCACCGGCGGCCCCGACGCCATCCGCGCCGCGCTCCCCGAGCCCGCGACCCTGGTCGTCAAGCAGGGCAGCGGCGGTGCCACCGTCTTCACGCGAGGCTCCGGAGAAGACGGAGAAGGCGAGTCCGCCGTCTTCCGGGCCGCGCTCAAGGTCGACGTCGTCGCCCCCGTCGGCGCCGGAGACGCCTTCGCCGCCGGGTTCCTCTCCGCCACCCTGCGCGGACTGAGCGCCGGCCAGCGGCTGCGCCACGGCCACCTCATGGCCGCCGCCGCGCTCACCGTCCCCGGCGACCTCGCCACGCCTCCCGCACGGGAGGACGCCGACCGCCTCGCCGCACTGGACGCCGAAGCCTGGGGGACACTTCGTCTCGGCCCGGGCTGGACGGCCGGAGCCCTCGATAACGCCCCCGAGAACGCCCCCGTGAACACTGAGGCCAAGGAGGAGGCACGTACATGAGTCAGACCGTCGACCGAGCCCTGTCCATCCTGCCGCTGCTCGCCGAAGGCCCCGCAGACCTCGGCAAGGTCGCCGAGCGCCTCGAAGTGCACAAGTCCACCGCCCTGCGACTGCTGCGCACGCTTCACGAACACGGCCTGGTCTACCGCCAGTCCGACCAGCGCTACCGCCTGGGCGCCCGCCTCTTCGCGCTCGCCCAGGAAGCCGTCGAGAACCTCGACGTACGCGAGATCGCGCACCCCCACCTCCTCGCCCTCAACGAGAAGTGCGGCCACACGGTCCACCTCGCGGTCTACGAGGAGCAGGAAGTCCTCTACATCGACAAGGTCGAGAGCCGCTATCCGGTGCGGATGTACTCGCGCATCGGGAAGCCGGTGGCGATCACGGTCGCCGCCGTCGCCAAGCTGCTGCTCTCCGACCTTCCCGAGGCCGAGCGCCGCGCGATCGCGGAGAAGCTCGACTACCCCACGTACACGTCCCGTTCGACGCCCAACGCCGCCGCGTTCCTCAAGGAACTCGGCACCGTGCGCGAACAGGGCTGGGCCACCGACCTCGGTGGCCACGAGGAGTCCATCAACTGCATCGGGGCCTCCATCCGCGGTGCGGACGGCCGGGTCGTCGCCGCCATGTCGGTCTCCGCGCCGAATGTCGTCGTCACCGCCGACGAACTCCTCACGCTGCTCCCGCTGGTGCGCCGTACGGCGGACGCCATCAGCCGGGAGTACTCCGGCAAGTCACCCCTCAAGGAAGCCTGAGCACGTCATGACCACCGAGAAGACCGGCCTCACCCCGGCCACCCACACGACCCCGCCCGCGAAGTTCTCCCACGGCGTCAAGAAGGGCAACATCCTTCAGGTCGCCGGTCAGGTCGGCTTCCTCCCCGCCGAGGAGGGCAAGGCCCCCACCCCCGCGGGCCCGACCCTGCGCGAGCAGACCCTCCAGACCTTCGCCAACGTCAAGGCGATCCTCGAAGAGGGCGGCGCGACCTGGGACGACGTGATGATGATGCGCGTCTACCTCACGGACGTGGACCACTTCGCCGAGATGAACGAGATCTACAACGCGTACTTCGAGGAGCAGGGCCTCAAGGCCCCCGCCTCGGCCCGCACCACCGTCTACGTCGGCCTGCCCAAGGGCCTGCTCATCGAGATCGACGCGCTCGCCGTCCTGGGCTGATCCGCCCGGCCGGGCTCAGCCCGGCGTTCCGAGCAGTACCCCGCAAGCCGTAAGTCGTCACGGCGCGGCGCCCAACTCCCCCCTTCGGGCGCCGCGCCGTGATCCCCCCTGCCCCGAAAGCCCCATGCACTTACGAGGTCAAAGATGTCCCCGTCCCCCTTCGCCGCGCTCGCGGCCGCCGCCCCCGAGGAACCAGTCCACACGGGCGGAATCCTCACCCTGATCGACGGCACCGCCGGTCTCCTGACCGTCGCCGCGCTCGGCATCGTGCTTCTGCTCTTCCTGATCATCAAGGTCAGGCTGCAGCCCTTCGTGGCGCTGCTCGCGGTCTCCATAGTCGTCGGCCTCTCGGCCGGCCTCTCCGTCACCGAACTCTTCGGCACGGTCCAGAAGTCCGACGCGGTCTCCGTCATCGAGTCCGGCATGGGCGGCATCCTCGGCCATGTCGCGATCATCATCGGCCTCGGCACGATGCTCGGCGCGATCCTGGAAGTGTCGGGCGGCGCTGAGGTCCTCGCCTCCCGTCTCCTCGGGCTCTTCGGCGAGAAGCGGGCGCCCCTCGCGATGGGCCTGACGGGCCTGATCTTCGGTATCCCGGTCTTCTTCGACGTCGGCATCTTCGTCCTCGCGCCGATCGTGTACGCCGCCGCCAAGCGCAGCGGCAAGTCGATCCTCATCTACTGCCTGCCGCTGCTCGCGGGTCTGTCGATGACCCACGCCTTCCTGCCCCCGCACCCCGGCCCGGTGGCCGCGGCCGGTCTGCTCCACGTGGACCTCGGCTGGGTCATCCTGATGGGCCTGGTCTGCGGCATTCCCGCCGTCCTGGCCGCCTGGGTCTTCTCCGCCTGGGTCGGCAAGCGCATCTTCGTGCCCGTCCCGCAGGACATGGTCGAGGCCGCCGACGAGGCGAAGGCCGCCGTCGTCGCCGAGCAGCGTGCGGCCGGTGTGCAGCCGAGCGAGAAGCCGGTGCCGCTGGGCATCGTGTTCGCGATCATCGGAACGCCGCTGTTCCTGATCCTCCTCGCGACCTTCTCGTCGATCGCCTTCGACCCCTCCACCCTGCGCTCGGTCATCGAGTTCTTCGGCAGCCCCTTCGTCGCCCTGACGATCGCCCTGCTGATGGCGTACTACCTGCTCGGCATCCGGCGCGGCTGGTCCCGCAAGTCCCTGGAGACGGTCTCGACCTCGTCCCTGAAGCCGGTCGGCAACATCCTGCTCGTGGTCGGCGCGGGCGGCATCTTCGGCGCGGTCCTCAAGGCGAGCGGCGTGGCCGGCGCCCTCTCGGACACCTTCCAGGACGTGGGCCTGCCGATCATCGTCCTCGCCTACCTGCTCTCGCTCGTCCTGCGCGTGGCCCAGGGCTCGGCGACGGTCGCGATCGTGACGACGGCGGGTATCGTCGCCCCGCTCCTCACGGAGGGCGACTACTCCCAGGCCTTCATCGCCCTGGTCATCATGGCGATCTCGGCGGGCTCGATCTTCGCCTCGCACGTGAACGACGGCGGCTTCTGGATGGTGGCGAAGTACTTCGGCATCTCGGAGCGGGACACGCTCAAGACGTGGACGGTCCTGGAGTCGGTGCTGTCCCTGGCGGGCTTCGCGGTCGCGGCCGTGGTGAGTCTGTTCGTGTAGCCGCGTTCTCGTACGTCTTACGTCGAGGGGCGCTCCCGGTCGCAACGGCCGGGGGCGCCCCTCGCCCCGTTTCCGCCCTGCGCACGCCCCGAGTGCGACCGGCGGCAGCGGTCCAATGGAAGGCGAGGGGAGAACGGAACGGGCTTGTGATGGCTGTGACGCCGGTGCGATCCTTGCCGCCATGTCACCGCCTCCTCACATGCCCGATCACGGATTGGTACTCGAGGAGGTGAGGAAGGTGCGGCGGGCCGGTGTCGTCAGACTGCGTGAGACGGACACGCCCGAGCTGATCCGCATCGCCGGAGAACTGCCCGTGGCCGACGGCGAGTTGTCCTTCGGTGCGGTCGAGCGGCTGCTGCGTGCCGCCGTCGCCACGATCGGCGGCGGCAGCCTCCAGACCGCCGCCGAGTACACCCTCGGTCTCGCCCAGGGCACCCGCGACTGGCCGCCGGCCGACCGGCGCCGGAGGGCCGCCCAGGTGTACGGGGTGAGCGTCGAACGGTTCCGCAAGCACCACGAGTTGATGGTGCTCGGGCAGATAGCCGAGCAGGTCGTCGGCATCGCGGTCCGGACGCCGGGGGCCGGCGGCGGGACGACGGGCGGACTGCCCGCCGCCCACCGCGAACTCCGGCTCGCCCTGCACGGGAGGGCCGTGACCGTCACCGTGCACGTCCACTCGGTGGATCTGCTGCGGGACGTGGACGTCGTCGTATCGCCGTCCAACACGTACTTCGCGCTGCCCGCCGCGTACAAGTCGTCGGTATCGGCGACTCTGCGCAGGGCCGCCGCGCGCAAGGACCCGGCGGGGGGTCTCGTCGAGGACCATGTCCACGACGAGTTACGGGGATGGGCCGCCCGGCACGGAACACCGGGCCGGGCGGCCCTGCCGGGAACGGTCGTCGCCACCTCCGCGGGCGCCCTCGGGGGGCAGGGCGTCCGGCGGATCTACCACGTGGCGGTGGCCGTGCCCCGGCCCGAGACCAACGACTACGACGTGCAGCCCGCCGACGTGACCCGGGGTGTGGCCCGCGCCTTCGCCCTGCTCGCCGAGGAGTCCCGCGCGAGCGACCCGCCCCTCACCTCCATCTGCCTCCCGCTGCTCGGCGCGGGCCGCGGCGGGCTCCCGCCGCTGGAAAGCTTCGGTGCGCTGTGGGCGGCGGTGGAAGCGGAGTTGGCGCGCGGCGCCGACTGGGACATCCACTTCATCGTCCGCCGCCACGCACGCGCCGACCTCATAGAGAGACTCCTCGCGGGGCTAACCGACCGCGGGGTCCGGGACGCCTGGGGGGATGCATGAATCCGTACGCCGTGCGCGGCACGGGCCGTGATGGCCTTTCATCGTCGGGGGGCTTCGGGGTGCTGTTGGGGAGTTTCGGGGTGTTGTGGCGGGCGGTGGAGGCGACGCCGACCGCGCGCGCCGGCCTCATCGAGCGACTCCTCGCCGGTTTCACCGACCGCGGGGTCCGGGACGCCTGGGGGGATGCATGAATCCGTATGCCGTGCTCGCGGCCGCCGCCGCGTTCTGGGATCGCATTGCCGAGCGGCTCGATCAGCCGTTGCGTGACCGCCTTGCCGCGCTTCTGGGCATCGTGCGCGGCCGGGAGGCGGACGAGGCCACCCGCAGGGAAGCGGCCGACCGGGCCGCGGGGCTGCTGCGGGAGCGGCTGCCGGAGGAGTTCGGTGCCGGGGGCGAGGCGCGGCTCACCATGGACGCCGGGATCGAGGAAGCGGTCGGCGATGACCTCGGCTATCAGGGGTTCCGCGTCGAGGACCTCGCCGTCCTGCTGATCGACGGCCACCGCATGGTCGGCCCCGTACTCGGCCCGGTCCGCGAACGGCTGCTCGCCGCACCCGCCCTGGACGCCGACACCGTACTGCGGCACGGCGGCAACCCCTTCGCGCCCGAGCTGATCCGGCTGCCCGGCGCGGGCGGTCTGCCACGCCTTCCGCGCTTCCAGTTCTCCGAGGACGCGATGCCCTGGCTGGTCGTGCTCGAAGTCAACGCCCTGCTCGCCGCCGACCGCGACCCCTGGGGCGCCGCCGACTGGTGGCTGTCCGCCAACGCCTGGCTCGGCGCATCACCCGCGCAGCTCCTCGGCGCCGGGCGCGACCGCCAACTCGCGGACACGGCACGGTTCTTGATGGAGGGTGAGTAGCGTGCCCAACTACCGCCCGCCCGAAGCCATGACCGGTACGCCCGCCAAGGTCACCCTGGAACGCGGCACGGTCCTGCACCGCGTGCACTCCTCCCGCCGCGACGCCGCCGGATTCAACCCGCGCCCCACGCACTGCCTCTACGGCGGCGGCCGCTTCGACGGCACCTCCTGCGATCCCTACGGCTACCTCTACGCAGGCCTCAGCCCGGCCGCCGCGGTCTGCGAGACGCTGCTGCGTTCCCTGCCGTTCGACCCGGCGGGCGGCCCCCGGCTGCTGCCGCGCGTGGGCGTCGAGGGGCGGCGCCTGTCCACGCTGCGGCTCACCACCGACGTCACCGTCGTATCGCTGATGAGCGCACAGGACCTGGCCGCCGTCCACCAGGACAGCTGGCTCGTCCAGACCGAGGCCGTCGACTACGCGTACACGCGCGACTGGGCCCACTGGATCCGCGACCACACCGACCCCTGGGCGCAGGGCTTCGTCTGGTCGTCGAAACGCGAGCCCGGCGACCGTACGGTGTTGCTCTTCGCCGACCGGTGCCCGCAGGGAGCCGTCGAGGTCGTGGAAGGCAACGCGGTGGACTTCGGCACGGCGAACGGCGAACACTGGCTCAACTCCGTCCTCCAGCCGTACTACGCGCGCCTCGCGCCCTGAGTTAAGGGTCACCGTGCTCGACGAGAACAGACAGCCGCAGCTGGAGGACGAGCGCGACGAGATCCTCGACCGCATCGCGCGGCTGCCGTCCGACGCGCCGGAGGCACCCGCGCTGTGCGCGTACGCGGGCGAACTGAGCTACCGCATCTACCTGTCGGCCGATGCCGAGCCGGACGGCGCCGACCTGGAACTGGCGGCGGAAGCCTTCGCCCTGGCCTTCGAGACGCCGGACGCGGACGACGACTGGCACGCGTGGCGGATCGTCCACGCGCACGTACGAGCCCTTCAGTACGACGCCGACCCGACGCCCGAACTCCTGCAAGGGTGCTGGGAGTCGGTGCTCGCCGGGACCGAGTCGCTCTCCGCAGACGACCCCGTGTACGACGAGACGCGCACACTGGGCCGCCACCTGCTCGCCCTGTGCGCGAAGGAGCGGTACTCACAGGCCCCGCAGGACGCGCCGCAGGAGGAGCGCGCCGCCCTGCTGGACGAGGCCGTGCGCCGCTGCGCCGACGCCCACGCGGTCCTGGAGGCGGGCAGTCAGGAAGCCGTCGACCTGTGGGAGGCGCTGGGCTACTTGCACCTCGAACGCTGCGGGCTGCACGGCGGGACCGACGACGCGGCGGCCTCCGTCACGCACTACAAGGCGGTGCTCGAAGCCGCGCTGCCCGGCACCGACCTGCCGCTCGTTCGGCACAGCCTGGGCATCGCGCTGCTCGTGCACGGCAGAGCCACCGCCGACCGGGACGAACTGGAGGAGGCCCGCGAGGCGTTCGGCACGGCGGTACGCGACGCACGCCGGAGTACCGGTGAGGAACCGTGGTGGGCCGGGGAGGCGGAAAGCCGGGCCGTCTTCGTCCGCGTCATGATCTGGTCCACCTGGAAGGACCACGCGCACGCGGCGGCGGGCGAGGTCGAGCTGACCGCGCTGCTCGCCAGGCCCGGCATGGAGGAAGAGCTGCTCCCGCAGATGCTCGACGGATTCGGGCGGCTGCTCTATGAGCGGGCGGGCGTCCGGGGCGACGGCGCGGGCTGCGACCGGGCCATCGCCCTGATGCGGCGCGCGGTCACCGAGTGGCGGCCCGAACGGGACGGCAAGGTCACGGCGGCGGCGCTGTTCCTCGGCTACTGCCAGCAGACCCGCCACGCCGTCGACCCGGATCCGAGCCGCATCGCCGATGTCGCCGAGGCGGCCGCACTCGCCCTCGCGGACGAGCAGGCGCTCCCCGAGGTACGCAAGGGGGCGCGGATCCTCGCCGCCTGGGCCCGGTTCTACGGCGGGGAGCAGGAGGGCGGCACGAAGCCCGCGCCGGGCGACGACATCACTGCCGTGTACGGCGATCTGCTCAACGACATCGAGGAAGGCCGGACCTTCCTCGACTTCGGCGGGGCCGACGAGGACTTCCCCGGGCTCTTCGCGGGCTACAGCCCCGAACGCCAGGCGGCCGTGTTCGACGAGATGTACGCGGGGTGGCGCGCGGAGGAACCGGGCCCCGGCCGTGCGAGGGCCGCCGCCATGCTGCTCTCCCACCTGCGGATCCTGGACCCGCACGGCGACCACGTCAGCGCGGCGCAGAAGGACGAGCTGGCGGCGGCCGCGCTCGAACACGGCAAGGACGACCCGGCATGGCAGGCGACCGCGCACCTGGCGGCCGGTGCCGCCCGGATGACGGACGAGATGGCGGGCGCCGGGCGCGGCATGGACGCGGTCCTCGACCACTTCGCGCAGGCGCAGGCCGCGGGCGCGCTGGCCGGCGGCGGCGCCGACGGGGAGCACGGGCTCGACCTAGCAAGGATCATGGCCACGAGCCACCGGGGGCAGACCGGCGGCGGCGCGGACGACGTCGAGTCGGCCCGCGCCCAGTGGCTCGAACTGCGCGACCGTCCCGGCCTCTCCCCGCACAAGCGCCGGGTCATGGATGCACAGCAGGCGTCCTTCGACGCCCAGGCCGCGGTCCGGCGCGGTGACCTCGCCGCCGCCGACCGGCACATCGACGTCGTCATCGAGGTGCACGCCGGGCTCGACCCCGACGACCCGTCCCGCGCCGAACTGTGGACGCTCATCGAACTCGACCGGATGGTCCGCGACGACTTCGCCGAGGGGATCGGTGAGCCACTGGCCCCGCCCCTGGTCGGCAGGCCCACCGCCGCGAGGCTGCGCAGGGAAGCGGCCAGGCTGCCCCGCGACCACCGTGCCTGGGTGCTCGGCGACAGCGGCATCGCGCGCTTCGTACGGGCGGGCAGGACCCGGGACCCTGCCGACCTCGCCGAGGCGATGGAGCTGCTCCAGGAGGCCCACGACCTGGTCGACGAGGGCAGCGACAGCAAGCTGCGGTACGCCAGCACCCTGGGCGGCAGCCACTGCGCGCTCTCCGCGATCCAGCGTGACCCGCGCGCCCGTGACCGCCACCTCGCCCGGGGCATCGAGATGCTGGAGTACGCCTTCGGCATGGTCGGCGGCCCCGAGCACCGCCTCTACGCCTCCACCGGACTCGGCCTCGCCCGCGCCTACCGCAACCGTGACTCGCTGCGCACCCACGACCGCGCGAACGCACGCCGCATCGGACTCGACGCCCTGCGCGGCCACGCCTGGGCCGCGCTGCTCCAGTCCGGCACCGAACACGCGACGCAGGCCGCGGAGAAGGCCACCGGCGCGGCGCTCGAAGTCGCCGCCTGGTGCCTGCGCGACAACGCCCCCGAGGAGGCGGTACGGGCGCTGGACGCCTGCCGGGGCTTGGTCCTGCACGCGGCGACCACGTCGAGCACCGTGCCGGAGCGGCTCGCGGCGGTCGGCCGCGAGGACCTGGCGGCCCAGTGGAGCGGCGTGGGCGGCGCGCCGGAACAGGCCGCCGATCCGCTCTCCGCCACGCAGACGACCCTGTCCGTCCCCAGCGCCCTGCGCCGTCGCGTCCTCGCCGCGCTCACCGGCGAGGAGGCGCCGCCGGGCGAAGGCACCCCGCAGGACCGGCTCCTTGA
Organism: Streptomyces sp. NPDC055189; assembly: GCF_053606765.1. Taxonomy (NCBI): domain Bacteria; kingdom Bacillati; phylum Actinomycetota; class Actinomycetes; order Kitasatosporales; family Streptomycetaceae; genus Streptomyces; species Streptomyces sp. NPDC055189. The sequence goes on along the minus strand of NZ_JBSGSG010000052.1, from coordinate 44,367 downwards.
CCCGCCGACCCCCGCCGAGATCGCGACCGCCCTGCGCACCCTGCGCAAGGACGCGCTGATCTACCTGGTCCCCGCGTCCGACGACGGGGGAGGAGCGGCGGTCGTCGTCACCAACGGCGGCGACGTGCACTCCGTGCCGCTGCCGAAGCTGAGGGAGGACGCGGGCCCGCTCAGGACGTACACCCCGGCGGGCGAAGGAGCCCGCGACATGGGCCCGGTGCCGGGCTACGCCCCACCCGCACCCGCCCCCGCCGCGCCCCCCCACCGCGAACGGCTCGACCGGCTCTGCGGCTGGGCCTGGTACGCGGCGATGCGCCCGTTGTTCGACGCCTTCGCCGCCCCCCGGAAGCCCGGCAGGGTGCCGCGCCTGGTGCTCGTCCCGATGGGCGCGCTCGGCCTCGTCCCCTGGCACGCGGCGTGGGACCGGACGGACGCGGGGAGCCGCCGGTACGCACTGCAGGACGCGGAGATCTCGTACGCGGCCTCCGCACGCCTGCTGTGCGACGTGGCCGCGCGAACCGCCGTCCCGCACACCGGGCGAGCGCTGGTCGTCGGCAACCCCACGGGGGACCTGCGGTACGCGGGCGAGGAGGCCGACGCCGTACAGCGGGTGTTCTACCCGGACGGACAGTTCCTCGGTGACCGCTCCGGCGGGCGGTCCGACGGTACGGGCACTCCGCAGGAGGTGGTGTCCTGGCTGCGGGCGGGCGAGGAGGACAGCGGCGGGGTGCTGCACCTGGCCTGCCACGCGACGGTGACGGGCCGGTCAGGGACGGCGGGCAGCGCGCATCTCTCCCTCTCCGGGGGCAAGTTGTGGGCCGAGGAACTGACGGAGGCGCTGAGCGGCGGGGGCCGCGGCCGCCTGGGCCTTGTCCTGCTCGCCGCCTGCCGCAGCCACGTATCGGGACGAGGCCACAACGAGGCGTACACGCTCTCGACGGCGTTCCTGGTGGCGGGCGCGCGGTCGGTGATCGGCTCGCTGTGGCCGGTGCCGGACGACGCCACTTCGGTACTGATGTTCCTGACGCACCACTTCCTGCGACAGGAGGGCGAACCCCCCGCGAGGGCGTTGCGCAGGGCACAACTGTGGATCCTGAACCCGGAGCGCGAACTCCCGCCCGGACTGCCGCCGTTGCTGGCGGAGAGGGTGGGGAGTGTGGACCCGGACGACTTGAGCGGGTGGGCGGGGTTCACGCACTTGGGTCAGTGACCCCGAGTTCAGCCCGTCCGTTCCAGCCCGTCCAGTCCAGCCCGTCCGGCGTTTGAGGACGAACTCGGCGGAGCCGGTGATGACGGTACGCACAAGGCACAGGGCCCCCGCGCCAGCGGCCCGCGGCGCAGCCGCAATTGGATGCAGATGGGAAGGGGCGGGGTTGGGGAAACCCCCGCAGGGCCGCCCTACCCCGGCACAACAGTCCGCAACGCAATCGTCCGAGTAGCCCAGAGCCCCGGCACCCCACCACCCCCGACACGCCCCAAGTCCCGACTCCCACCCGCCCCCGGGGCCGCAGAAAGCCGCAGCACATCATCGACAGAGGAGGCCACCCCACCGGACCGGGAAGAGGAGGCCCCCGCGCCCCACGCGGGCAAATGGAACGGCACAGTATTCAACTCCCCCTCAGCCACCACCAGCTTCAACCAGTCCCGCGCACTCGCCCCACCCACCACGTCCCGCCCCACCGGCAGCGAAAGCTGCACAGGCTGCCCGTCAAGCGCGTACCCCGTGTGCCCCGGAGCGATGAAGTGCCCCGGATAGAGCTCGGCGTCACTGCGGTAGCCGTCGGTCAGGTCGAGCAGCATGCACCACAAGGGCCGGTCCGGAGAGCGGTTGTGCAGCCGTATCGAGACCCACGGACTCTCCGGCCCACCGGCCCCCCGCTCGTAGGGGCAGACGATCTCCCCGCCCCCGTCCGGCAGCAGCTCCGTACCCTCCTCGTCCCGCACCCCCCACGGCTTGATCTCCACCCGCACGAGCCCGTCCAGGAGCGAGGGCCGCGAGGTGAGATCCCGGAGCTGATGCCAGCGCGTGAGGTGGACCAGGCAGTCCGCGACGCGCCCCGCGTCCACCAGCGGCAGCGGCTCCACGAACGGCGACCCGTCCCTGCGCAGCACATGCGCCGACGAGCCCCGCGCCTCGACCCGGAAGTGCAGGTCCCCGGCCTCCGCGGCCGAGTCGACGACCCGGAGCAACGGCGACGGGGCGAGCACCTCCCGCAGGGTGCCGCGCTGCTCGGCCCCGCCCCCGGTGACCGCCACCGTCGCCGGCGCCAGCGCGAGCGCGGACAACGCCACCGGATAGACCCGCGACGCGACCGGCGCCCAGTCCACGGGATCGACGAGCGTACGGTGACCGTGCACGGCCCGCGCCCGCACGACCCCGCCGTCACCGGCGCCCGGCAGCACCGTGAACTCGGTCCCGGAAGCGCCCGCCTGTGCCCCCTCCTGCAGCCCGTGCCCGCTGCCGCAGTCCACCTCCCAGCCCTCGGTCCCGTACCGCAGCAGGTAGGGGCTCGGCGCGCGCGAGACCGAGCCGCCCAGGAACGGCAGGTCCGCGACGCCGCCGGGCGCCGCCGGATGGAGAACCGGCTGCTGTCCGCCGCCGGAACGCTGGAGCCGCGCGTCGGCGGCGGCGAGCAGCTCACGGTAGGTGGCGTCGGGGCCCGCCTCCCGTACGGCGCCGAGCAGCGCGTAGGTGAAGGCGCCCTGCCTGCGGCCCGCGAAGTGGCCCTCGTAGGAACGCTGGTCGAGCCTGCTCGCGGCAAGCAGCACATGCCGCGCGGCCCCCTCGGGAACCACGGTGTCCCGCGCCCCCGCGAGGCCCCCGTCCCAGTCCCACCCCGATTCCGGCGCAGGCGCATAGCGCGCCGTCAGCTCCGAGTCCCGGGTCGCGCCCCCGGCGTAGCAGCAGTCGAGGACGGCCGCGGTGTGCGCGCCCCGTGCGGCGACCGCGTCGAGCAGCGCGCCGAGACGCTTGTCGGGGAGCGGGCCGTCCACGCAGACGAGGGCCTGATTGCGGCCCGTGGCCTCGATCAGGAGGTCCGCACCCGTCGCCCGCGACTGCGTGCCGTGCCCGGAGAACCAGAACAGTGCCGTGTCCCCGGGCCCCGCCGCCCCCAGATGCCGCTCGATCGCATCCGTGACGGCGGCCGTCGTGGCATCGGCGTCCAGCAGGACCCGTACGTCCGCCGTCGCACCCGCACGGTCCGCGAGCAGCCGCCCGGCCTCCCTGGTGTCGTTGACGCATCCGGTGAGCGCCGTCGCCATGTGCCGCGGATAGTCGTTGATGCCCACCAAGAGCGCATAGATCGTCCCCATGGCGGAGAGTCTGACAGCGACCGACGCCCGCCATCGCCCCCGCACTGGTCGTGAACAGGGCGTCTCACGGGCGCGGTTGGGTCAAGGGCCTGCAAATGTGCATGTCAGGTCGCACTATTGACGTGGCGTCACTATTCTTCAGACACCACTTACTTCTTCGCGCAACACTTGATTCCTCACGCATCACTCGGCCGGCCTTCGTACCGGCTCACCACCCATGACTCTCGGGGGACACATGGGGCACATCGAGCGACCTCGGCGGATCGTACAGACCGGTCAGCAGCTCACGCCCGGCCTCGGCCAGGAACAGCGCACCAGCCGGACTTCCGGTAATGCGGGCCCGGCGCACCGCGAGCTGTACCGGGCGCGGGCACGGCCCCTCATGGACGCCGTGACCCGCCTTGACGCGGGGCTCGACGAGGGGGCGCGGCGGCAGCTCGCGGAGTGGATCGGCGAGGAGTACCGGACGTCGTACGGAGACGTGCCGCTCGGGCTCGTCGCCGTCTGCCACCTGGGCCCGCCCTACATCGACCACGTCCTCAACCTCTTCCAGGTCATCCTGCGGCACTTCGCCCCGGCCGAACCGATGCCGGAGCCGTTCGCGCAGGCCCGGATGCTGGTCAGGTCCGGCGGATACGCCTACGTAGAGGTCTACGACGGCGGCCTGATCCTCCCGGTGCTCGCGGACGGCACCGTCGTACGCCCCTGAAGCCCTGCAGTCTTTGAGGCTTCGAAGCCCTGAAGCAGCCCCAACCACCACAGATGAGCGTGATCGGAGACCCGTATGTCCGAGGTGGACTACACGCTGCGCCGTCAGGTGCAGGAAGTCAGCAACCTCGTGGTCAGGCTCGGCGAGCAGGTCAGCTCGGTGTCCGGCCAGGTGGCGACCGTCGACAACAACCAGCAGCAGACCCGCAGCGAACTACAGCAACTGCGCGACGAGTTCATGGCGTTCGTCAAGCAGGCCGAGTCCACCGCCGCCGTGCAGCGCGCCGAGACCCGGATCGGCGTCATCCAGGACCAGGTGGACCACGAGTTCGGCCACCACAAGACGGTGCGGCGCACCGCGGTCGGCATGCTCCAGGCCTTCGACGTGGGCCTGGTGTCCGAGGACAACGTCCGCATGGTCAGCGACCAGCTGATGATCCAGACGCCCCGCTACTGGCTGGCCCCCGCCCTGGTGGCGCTCGCCTCCTGGTCGGCCGACGACCGGCAGCTGTGCGAGCGTGCCGTGGAGGAGGCCTTCCGGCGCTCCCCGGACCGCACCGCGCTGTTCTTCGCCCTAGTGCTGCGCCGCCAGGGCCGCAAGGAGTCCGCGGTGCGCTGGCTGCGGCACTACCTCCTCGCGCAGGACCCGGCGGCGCTCGGCCGTGAGTTCGCGGTGATCCTGGAGTCGATAGCGCAGGGCGCCTTCGGCCTCGTAGGACGTGAGCTGCTCACCGACACCCTCGCGAACTGGCGCGAGCACCTGGCCGACGACGCCGAGTCGCGGACCAGGCAGGTCGCGCGGTGGCGCGAGGAGATCGACTCGCTGCGCCAGCCGTCATCCAAGGCCGAGTTCCCGCGCCTGTCCGCGGTCTCCCCGCAGTGGCCCTACCTCGACTCGGCCTACAGCTCCGCGCGGGCGCAGCAGGCCCTGCTCGACAAGTACCGGGCCATCATGAAGCGGGAGTTCGAGCCGTCGGACCGGGTCGAGGACGCGGTGGACGACATCCTCGACCGGCTCGTCTCCGAGTACGACAACGAAGAGCTGCCCCTGCGCCGCGACCTCGCCTTCAACCACGCGGTCGTCGGCCACGACGGCGACGTCGTCGCGGCCCGCAAGGCCGCCGACGCGGACTCCGCCTCGTACGAGGAGACGCTCGACTATCTGACGGTGCAGACCACGGCCGCGCTGAACCCGACCGCGATCGGCACCTCGGCCGCCACCCAGCGCCTCGCCGTCGCCGCCTGCAACGAGTGGTTCTTCGAGGCGCACACGGGCTTCACGCGCGACTACCGCACGTCGGTGCCGCAGGACGTGACGGCGCAGTTCGGCACGGCGCACACCGTCGGCGCGCAGACCTTCCATCTGCCGCCGTGGGCAGGCTCGTTCATCCAGTCCCTCGCCGATCTGGAGAGGTCCCTCGCCGGTCACTGGGACCAGCACATGGCCCCGTTCATCGCCTCGCTCGCGTACCCGACGGCCCGCAAGGTGGCGCCGCTGATCGCCGTACTCGCCGGAATCCTGCTCCTCATCGGGGCGATCCACATCGGCTTCGCGCTCGTCGCCGCCGTGGTCACCGGCGGCGTCTGGGGGCTCTTCCTCTACAACGGCGCGCAGGCCGCCAAGCGCAACCAGGACAACGCACGGCAGCTCCTGGAGCGCGCCAAGACGGACTCGCTCCATCAACTGCGGGGCGCGTCGGCCGAGTTGACCGACTGGTACGAGAAGTACCGCGCCGCCGACCTGGTGGACGCGGACTGCCGTGAACTGATCACGTCACTCGCCACCGCGACCACCGGCGGCTCGCCGTTCGAGGGCCGTACCGTCCCCAAGGAGAACCAGTGATGAGCGTTCCCCCGCAGCCCCGGCGGTCACCGGACGGCCGGAGCGGACAGTCCCAGTCACCGTGGGCCGCCACCGGCAGGACCGGGGGCGAGCGCGTCACGAGCCGGCTGCGCAAGATCGCCGATGAGCTGCCCGACTGGGAGCCGCTGCCGCCCGGCGAGACCTTCGTGCGGCGCCCCGGAAGCTCGGCGTGAGCGCGAGAACGGGCGCGGGTGCGGGCGCGAGCGGACTGTGGGGCGACGGGGGCGCCTACCAGGTCTGGGTCGAGTTCCTGCGCCGCTGGGCCGACTTCGAGGACGTCGACCCGGCCGCGCTGCCCGCGATCACCGAGGAGCAGTACGACGGGGCGACGGTCCAGCGGCTCACGGTCCACCTCGGCGGCGCGCTCGACCGGCGGCTCAAGGCGTGGGCCCAGAAGCTGGCCCTCGCGATGGGCCCCGCGAACGACGAGTTCTCCTACGGCCGTGAGCTGGCCCAGGCGAGGACCGGCCTGCAGAGCATCCGCTCCCTGGTCGGCCACCCGGGGCTGCCGCAGAAGCTGCGCACGGCCATGACGGAGCTGGTCGACCGGCAGATCCCGGAGCTCCAGGACCAGCTGGAACGCTTCCTCGACGACGCGGTACGGCGGGGCGGGGATCCGCGCCTCCTCGAAGAGCGCCGCCGCACCCTGCGCGACAACGCCCTCACCGGCGTCCTCGCCCAGGGCCCGCCACCCCCCGCCACGAGCGCCGCCCCGGACCCCTGGGCGTACGACCCGGCCGCCGCACCCCGGCGCCGGGTGATCCCCGACTGAAGGGCGCCCCCTTCCGACAGCCCCCGGCCCACCCCGCCCACTCCCGCGAAGGCCCGAATCCGTATGTCGAACTACGCCGAGAGCCTGCACCACCTCGACAGCTACATCTCCGCGCGCGTACCGGTGATCGGCATGCGCACCATCGAGCAGCAGCGCGCCCTGCGCCTGCTGCGTGAGTCCGCCACCCAGCCGCGCCGCAGCAGCATGCCGTTCTGGATCTACACCAGGGCCACCGGCCTGCGTGACCTGCGGACCAACTCGCCGGTGATGGACGACCGGTCGCTCACGGGCGCCATGGAGTTCGCCGCCACCCAGTTCACCAGCAGGGCCAACGCCACGGTGGTGTTCGTCGACCCCGACGGCCTGGAGGCGGACACCCCGATCACCCGGCACGTGGCCGAACTGGCCCGGCTCGCCGACAGCAACATGGGCAGCATCGTCCTCATCACGGACACCCCCATCTGGAGCGGCCTCCAGCGGCTCGGCATGAGCCTGCACCTCGACCTGCCGGACGCCGACGAGATGTACGGCATCCTCAGCAGCTTCCTCGGCGACCACAAGGGCCACATCCCCATCGAGTGGAGCGAGGAGGACGCCCGGCGCGCGGCCGAGTTCCTGCGGGGCGTCACCGAGGCCGAGTGCGTCAACCTGATGGCGACCATCGCGGCCAAGGGCTCCATCAAGGAGGCGGACGTCCTCGGCCTCGCCCAGGCCAAGGACCGGATCTTCAGCGACCTCACCGGCCTGGAACGGGTGGCGCTGCGCGAGGGCGACTACTCGATCGGCGGCCTGAGCAGCCTGCGCGAGTGGCTGCGCCGCAAGCACGAGCTGATGCACGCCGACCTGCGCGGTACCGAGCTGCGGCCGCCGCGCGGGGTGCTCCTCGTCGGGGTGCCCGGCTGCGGCAAGTCGCTCTCCGCGAAGGCCATCGCCCACGAGTGGCGGCTCCCGCTCTACCGCCTCGACATGGGCAGCATCCACGGCAAGTACCTGGGCGAGTCCGAGGGCCGCTTCCGGGAGGCCCTTGCGATGGCCGACCGGGTGGCGCCCTGCATCCTGTGGATCGACGAGATCGAGAAGGGCCTCGCGGGCCGCGACGACGGCACGGGAGTGCCGCAGCGGATCATCGGCCAGTTCCTCTTCTGGCTCCAGGAGTCGCAGTCGCGCGCCTTCGTCGTCGCCACCGCCAACGACGTCCGCAGCCTGCCGCCGGAGCTCCTGCGCAAGGGCCGCTTCGACGAGCTGTTCTTCGTGGACCTGCCCGACGCCGATGAGCGCAGGGAGATCATCTCCCTCTACCACCACCGCTATCTGAAGACCGCTCCGGAGAGCGAGCAGGTGGACCGGCTCGTCGACCTCTCCGAGGGCTTCGCGGGCTCCGACATCGAGTCGGCCCTGCACGACGTGGGCGCCGAGGCGCTCCTGAACGGCGGCGCCGCCAACCTGAAGCCGTCGCTGCTCCTGGACACCTTCGCCAACACGGTGCCGATGAGCAGGGTCAACCCCGAGCAGATCGAGGAGATCAGGGCCTGGGGCCGCGAGCGTGCCGTCCCCGCGGGGCGGGCGGCGGTCAGCTCGGCGCCGGGCGCGGCGAAGCCGGCGCGGCGGATCGTGTTCATGGACGACTGACGCGTGAAGGGCCGCCCGGCGGCGGCCCTTCACCCGGTCCGGTCAACCGGTGCAGTACTGCTGCTCCTTGCCGATCGACCGGTACATGCAGTCCGAGTTCTCCAGGAGCTGCAGGACCGCGTCCCTGTTGCGGTTCGTCTCGCGCTCGATCACCTCGTCGGGCGGATAGAAGCCGCCGCCGCCCGCGGACGACGGATACATCTCGAAGGTGTAGCTGAAGATCTTCTGGTTGCCCCACAGCCAGTCGTTGATCGACCCGTCCGTGATGTAGAGGTCACTGGACTGCTGCGGCGTGTAGCCGTTGCTCGCGGCCATCTTCCGGCCGATGGCGGCGTGCGCGTCGCGGTCGTCCCGGGTGAGGCCGGGGCCCGTGTCGCTGTACGTGTAGCCGTACGGCCACAGGACGAGCTCGCTGTACGTGTGGAAGTCGATGGAGGCCTTGATCTGCTGCTTGCCGCCGACGACGCGGCTGCGCACGAAGTTGGAGACGACCTTCGTCTCGGGCGCCGACTCGGCGCTCGGGCCGCGGTAGGTCTCGGAGCCCGTGGAGCCGGACGAGCCGCCGCAGCAGCCCCACCGGTAGGCCCAGTTGCGGTTCAGGTCGGTGCCGACGTTCGAGGAACCGCTGTTGGGCTGGCGGTTCTTGCGCCAGCTGCGGTAGGAGCCGGTCGCGATGTCGTACTCGCCGCCGTCCGGGTTCAGGTCCGGCACGATCCAGATCTCGCGCTCGTCGACCATCTTCTTGATGCGGGCGTCCGTGCCGTAGTCGTCGCCGAGCTCGCGCAGCAGGTAGAGCGCCATCTCGACGGTGAGGTGCTCGCGGGCGTGCTGGTGGTGGGTGAAGAGGACTTCCGGCTCGGCTTCATCCGTACCCACGTTGTCGCTGATCTTGATGGCGACGATGTCCCGGCCCGAGTACGACTTGCCGATGACGCGCTTGCTCATCAGGGTCGGGTGGGCCGCGATGCGCTGATCGATCTCCGCGTTCATCTCGGCGTAGTTGTGGTACCTCGCGTCGGCGGGCGGGAAGTCCTTGGCGTCCACCGGCAGGCCGTTCGTACGCTTCGGGGGTCCGGCCAGGGCCCTGAGCTCGTAGCCCGCGTCCCGGAGCGCCGCCGCCTCGCGGCCGTCGGCCGAGACGACCACCGCGCGGGCGTCGACCTCGTCGATGGCGACGCCGGTGCGGGCGAGCGCGGTGCGGGCGCCCTTGTCGTCGCCCAGGGGGATCTCGTACTGGCGCGTTTCGTTGTCGGAGGCGGACGCGGTCGTGCCGCGCGCGGTCCGGTCGGTGGGGTCCGGTGAGGCGTTGGCGGTGATGGGCGCCGCCACGGCGAGGGCGAGAAGGGCCGCGAGGGCAGCGGATCTTCTGCCGCGTATGCGAAGTCGCATGAAGTCTCCTGGGGGGTGAGGGGGTGGTTCAGTGCGACGCGTGCGGTGCGGGTTGCGCGGCCCCATCGTGGAGCTGTGGCATGCTCCGGTCAACGCTGTCTTCGGCCAACCCCTTGTGCCATGAGCCGCCATGAGGTTTCTTGATCGGCATGGCTGAAACGACAGGCAGTGACGCTGCCGCCACGGGAGACGCGGCACCCCGGCTCCGCAAGGCGAGCTGGAAGTACATCGGCCCCGGCATCGTCGTCGCCGCCACCGGCGTCGGCGCGGGCGACCTCGTCGCGACGCTCATCGCGGGCAGCAAATTCGGCTACACGCTTCTGTGGGCCGCGATCATCGGCTGTCTGGTGAAGATCTCGCTGGCCGAGGCGACGGGACGATGGCACCTGGCCACCGGCCGCACCCTCTTCGAGGGCTGGCGCAGCCTCGGCCAGTGGACCACCTGGTACTTCGCGATCTACGTCGTCATCTGGGGCTTCGTCTACGGCGCCACGGCCATGTCGTCCAGCGCCCTGCCGCTCGTCGCGCTCTTCCCGGACGGCCCGAGCCTGAAGTTCTGGGCGATCCTCTGCGGCCTGCTCGGGCTCGCCTTCGTCTGGTTCAACCGGTACGCCGTCTTCGAGAAGGCCATGACGGTCGTCATCGGCATGAAGTTCCTGATCGTCGTGTACGTCGCCATCCGCGTCGCCCCCGACCTCGGCAACGCCTTCGCGGGCCTGGTGCCCGCCCTGCCGGACGGCTCGCTGCTCTACACGCTCGGCCTGATCGGCGGCGTCGGCGGCACCATCACCATGGCCGCGTACGGGTACTGGGTGAACTCCAAGGGCTGGACCGACATCAGCTGGCTCAAGGTCATGCGGCTCGACAACCGCGTCGCCTACATCACCACCGGCATCTTCGTCGTCGCGATGATGATCATCGGCGCCGAGCTCCTGCACTCCACGAACATCGCCCTCACCTCCGGCGACCGGGGCCTCATCGACCTCGGCAACGTCCTTGAGGACAAGTTCGGCGCGGTCACCGCGAACCTCTTCCTCATCGGCTTCTTCGCCACGTCCTTCGGCGCGCTGATGGGCGTGTGGCACGGCGTGAGCCTGATGTTCGCGGACTTCGTGGAGCGGCTGCGGCGCGAGCGGACGTCGGGCGCTGCCCCCACGGACGAGGGTGCCGAGGGCGTCGCGGGCGGCGACGAGATGGTCAAGGAGGTCGCGGCAGGCAAGCGGGAGAAGTCGGTCCCCTTCCGGGCCTACCTGCTGTGGCTCACCTTCCCGCCGATGGGTCTGCTCTTCCTGGACCAGCCGTTCGGCCTGGTCGTCGCGTACGGCGTGCTCGGCGCGTTCTTCATGCCGTTCCTCGCCCTCACGCTGCTGTGGCTGCTCAACACCTCGCGTACGCCCAAGGAATGGCGCAACGGCCTGCTGAGCAACGTGATGCTCGCGGCGGCCGGTCTGCTCTTCCTCGTCCTGTGCGTGCAGCAGGTGCGCGACCTGCCCTGGTAGGAGCCGGGAAAGACGGCAGCGCCGCCGGGGGAGCGGCGGCGCTGCGGTAGAAGGGCGGCCTACGGCAGGCCGTGGACGTGCGGGCCCACCGCCTTGGACCAGGAGCTGCCGTCGGCGGCGTCCCAGTTCGTCGACCAGGTCATCGCGCCCCGGATGCCGGGGTACGTCTTGGACGGCTTGAAGGAACCGCAGCTCGTGCCCTTCGCCAGGCAGTCCAGGGCCTGGTTCACGACGGACGGCGATACGTAACCGCCGCCCGCGGCCTGCGACGAGGCCGGCACGCCTATGCCGACCTGCGACGGGTCGAGGCCGCCCTCCAGCTGGATACAGGCGAGCGCCGTCAGGAAGTCCACCGATCCCTGGCTGTAGACCTTGCCGTCACAGCCGAGCATCGAACCGCTGTTGTAGTACTGCATGTTGACGACCGTGAGGATGTCCTTCACGGCGAGCGCCGTCTTGAAGTACTCGCCCGACGTCGACTGCATGTCGATCGTCTGCGGCGCCATGGTCAGCACGAACCCGGAACCGGCTTTCCCCGCGAGGGACTTCAGGGCCTGCGACATGTACTCCGAGTGGAGGCCGTTCTCCAGGTCGATGTCGACGCCGTCGAAGCCGTACTCCTGCATGAGCTTGTACGCCGAGTCGGCGAAGGCGGTCGCGGACGCCGAGTCGGCGACCGACACCGCGCCCTTCTCGCCGCCGACCGAGAGGATCACGGACTTCCCGGCCGCCTGCTTGGCCTTGATGTCGGCCTTGAACTGGTCGACCGTGTAGCCGCCGAGCCCGGCCGAGTCGAGGTTGAAGGCCAGCTCGCCCGGCGTGCTGGTCGCGTCCGCGAAAGAGACCGCGATGATGTCGTATTCGTCCTGTACGTCGCTCAGCTTCTGGACCGTGGCGCCGTTGTCGAAGTTCTGCCAGTAGCCGGTCACCGCGTGCTTCGGCACGGCACGGGTATCGGCGTCGGCGTTGTCGGCGCCTCCGGTGAGCAGGCCGGTGAGCGCGAGGGCGAGTGCCGTTGCCAGAGTGATGACGGGACCTGCCTTCCTGCGTGTCCTGCCGCGTGCGTGGTCCACTTCTGCCTCCGGTGGGGGGAGTTGGGGCATTCGGAGAGCTCTCGCTTGGTCGTACGTGTGGGGATGCAACCTGGTCCAGTGGTCGTACAAGCTGGTCCAGACCAATTGAGTTGTCAAGACCTCTGGCATCACCGGGACCCCGGCAGTCCGGCCAACCTCAATGTGAACAGTGGGAAGTTGGGTGTTGAGGTGGCGCTGACCTGGATATGGTGCTGAGGCAGAAGTGCAGGGAGACCGGGGGAAGACCGGGGGGTGTACGCATGCCGACCGCCATAGCCGTCACAGGCCCTGACCTGGTGCTGCCGTCGCCCGACCGGCACACCCCGTCGGCGGCCGTCCTCCAGAGCGCCGTCCAGTCGTCCCGGACGTACTCCCTGGACCAGGCGCTGACCGAGATGCACACGCTCATCGAGCACCACGGCTATGTGATCGTCCTGTGCCCCGCGTCGGCGCCGCCCGCCGTCGTACAGCGCATGCACGCGATCCGCTCCGTCCTGGAGAGCGACCGCATCGCGATCCTCCGCCCCGACCTGCCGCCGCTGGGCCTCGCGGTCCTCGCGCTCCAGCTCCGCCAGCTGTCGATCTGCGACTTCAGCCCCGGAGTGCTCGCCTCCGCCGCGCGCCTCCTCTCCCACTACATCTACGCGGGCGCGCTGCTCGGCTCGGTGGCCAAGCTGGACCGGGTCCCGGTCACCCTCCAGTCGCACGCCAAGTCATGGGTACCGGGCGCCCAGTTCGCCGTACTCGCCACACCGCGCCCCCAGCTGATCAAGGTGACGGGCGACGCGACGCTCTCCGGCCCCGGATTCGGCACGAAGATGCTGTACGCCGCCGGACAGCTGGCCCCCGGCTGGGTCACCGAGACGCTCGCTCCCGCGTGGCGGACCCAGGGGGTCTCGGAGGCGCGGCTTCCGGGGGAGTCCGCGCGGTGGTGGGCGACGGGCAAGCTCGTCGAGTTCGCCGCGGCGATCCCCGACATCTCCGTGCTCTACCAACTGGTGTCGTCCGTCCGCCGTGACGACTGCCACTGGTGCGGACTCGAACTCATCGGCGACCGCTGCGGCTTCTGCGCGGCGCCGCTCCAGCCGCTCCCGCCGCCTCCTGAACGCGCGGCGCCTCCTGCCGCTGCTTCCGCTTCCGGTGCTCCCGTACGAGCGCTGCCGCGAGGCGCGACGTAGGGCCGGGCCCCTCTGACCTGCACGAATGACGTGCACGAAGCCGAACTGAACACGCACCACGCCGATCACTGTCCGTAGCCATCCGCACCCGATCGAGGTAGTCCGGTTCATGAACTCACGCCAGCGCCGCGGCGTCATCCTGCTGGTCCTGTCGGTCCTGGCCGCGTTCGGCGCGTTCGTGGGCGTCCTCTCGGTGATCCGGGACGTGAACTCGAAGGTGGGGCCCGAGGTGGTCGCGTACAAGCTCAAGGGGGACATAGCCCCGTACAAGGAGCTCAGCGCGGACCAGTTCGAGAAGGTCGAGATGCCGGAGCGATGGCTCTCCGACAACGCGGTCACCGACCTCCGCCAGGTCCGCGGCAAGATCGCGGTGACGGAGCTGCGCAAGGGCTCGCTGCTCCAGACGGACATGATCGTCAACCGCCCCGAACTGGCGCCCGGCCAGCAGGAGATCGCGATCATGATCGACGCGGCCACGGGTGTCGCCGGCAAGATCACGCCGGGCTCGACGGTGAACATCTACGCCACCTTCAAGGCCGAGACCGACAACGCCAAGGACCAGTCCAAGGTCATCGTCGAGTCCGCGAAGGTGATCGACGTGGGCAAGCTGACGGCGCTCGACCCTGACCAGGACGACCGCAACAGCAGCCGCCGCAAGGCGACGGAGGCGGTGCCGATCACGTTCGCCCTGGAGACGGCGGACGCGCAGCGCGTGGCGTACGCGGAGTCGTTCGCCACGCACGTACGGCTCGCCCTGGTCGGACAGGGCGAGGAGAGCACGATCCCGCGGAGCGACCGGACTTACACACTCGACGAGGACAAGTAGGGGGTGCGGGGATGAGGCGACGGTTCGCTCCCGCGAGGGGCAGCCACTCCAGTCCGCCGCGGGGTCTCGTTCCCGCGAGGGGCAGCCGCTCCGGGCCGCCGCGGGGTCTCGCTCCCGCGAGGGGCAGCCGCTCCGGGCCGCCGCTGCGCGGCGAGTCTCTCCCGCCCACCCGCCCGATTGCCCCGCGGTCGTCGTCGTTGTGCGGCGAGGGGGGTCTGTTCGGTTGGGTCGTGGTGCGGGGTAATCGGGCGGGTGGGCGTGAAAGGCCTGTTCGTCAGGGCACACTGCCGGGCAAGGCAACCCACGCCGCCCGCCCCGCCGCAGGCGTACCCCCGTATCCGAACGCCGCCGCAGGCCCGTCGGGAGGCGACCCCGTATGACCACCCGTATCCTCCCCGCCATCGGGGACATGGACGCCGCCCGCGCGCTCTCCACGCTCATCGGACAGCTGCCGGACGCCGAACCCGCCCTCCCCGTGGCCGACTCGACCGCGCTGCTCGACACCCTGGCGCGACTCGCGGCCGAGTCGCTCGACGAGCTGCCGGAAGTCGTCCTCATCCACGAGCGCATCGGCCCCGTCCCCGCGCTCGACCTGATCCGCGACCTCGTCATGCGCTTCCCCGCGGTCGGCGTCGTCCTCATCACCGCCGACACCAGCCCCGGCCTCCTGACCGCCGCCATGGACTCCGGCGCGCGCGGCATCGTCGGCTTCCCCCTCGCCTTCGACGCGCTGGCCGAGCGGGTGCACGCGGCAGCCGCCTGGTCGGCGGGGATGCGCAGGCATCTGGGCAGCGCGGGCATGGAGCTGTACGCCGGGCCGGGCGAGACTCCCGGCGGCGGGCACGTCGTCGCGGTGAGCGGGTCCAAGGGAGGCGTGGGGACCACCCTCGCCACCGTCCAGCTCGCCCTCGCCGCCCGCGCATCGGGCCGCACAGTCGCCCTCCTGGACCTGGACCTCCAGTCCGGTGACGTCTCCTCGTACCTGGACGTGCAGTTCCGCCGCTCGATAGCGGACCTCGCGGCGATCACCGACATCACGCCCCGCGTGCTCCAGGACGCCGTCTACACCCACGAGACCGGCATCGGCCTCCTCCTGGCCCCCGGCGAGGGCGAACGGGGCGAGGAGATCACCGACCGGGTGGCCCGCCAGACACTCAACGCCCTGCGCAGCCGCTACGACGTCGTCCTGGTCGACTGCGGTACGTACGTCACGGGGGCGAGCGCGGCAGCCATCGAACTCGCCGACCAGGCGATCCTCCTCGTCACCCCGGACGTCGTATCCGTAAGGGCGGCCAAGCGCATGGTGCGCCTGTGGGACCGCCTGCAGATCCGCAAGGCGGAGGAGACGCTCACGGTCGTCAACCGCCACGGCAAGGCCGCGGACATCCAGCCGTCCCTGGTGGAACGGGTGACGGGCACGAAGGTGGCCCGTACGACCGTCCCCGCGAACTTCAAGGAACTGCAGGGCGCGGTCGACGCTGGCCGCATGCAGGACCTGGACAGCAAGTCCTCGGTCAAACAGGCACTGTGGGCGCTCGCGGGCGAGCTCGGCCTGGTGGACGCGGAGGCGTCCGGCGGCGCCAAAAGGGGCGCGCTGACCCTCCGGAAGCGGGTGAGCGGCGACCGGGGCGCCGTCACCCTCGAATTCGCCGGGATGTTCCCGCTCCTGCTCGCCGTGATGGGCCTCCTGTGGCAGTGCGCCCTGTACGGCTACACGTTCTCCCTCGCGGGAAACGCCGCGGACGAGGCGGCGAGGGCCGCGACAGCCGCGTACGCGGTGGGCGAGGGCGGCGAGGCGGCGTGCGCGTCCGCCGCGAAGGAGCATCTGCCCTCGGCCTGGCAGGGCGCGACGGTGTCCTGCACGGACGACGGCTCGGTATGGAAGGCCCACGTGGACGCGGACGTCCCGCTGTTCTTCCCCGGCATCGACACGGGGTGGAGCGTGAGCGGGGAGGCGGGGGCGGCGAAGGAGGGGGAGGAGGGGTGAGGCTGCGGGAGATCCAGCCTGTCCGGCGTCTGAGGACGAACTCGGCGGAGCCGGTGACGACTGGCGGTGCGAGGATGCTGCCGGGCGCGGGTCGGTCAGCGCACAAGAACCCGCGCCGGAACGACCGCCGGAACGACCCCTGGAACCCCCGCCGGAACCCCCGTTGGAACGGCCGCTGGAACGACCGCGGAGTATCCATGCTGGAGTTCGCCGGCTTCCTGCCCGTCCTGCTCCTCATCGGCCTCGCCGCAATCCAGCTCGGCCTCGTCGGCTACGCCGTCAACCAGGCAGGCTCCGGCGCCCGCGCGGCAGCCCGCGTCGCCTCGCAGGGCGACGGCGGCGAAGCCGCGGGGAAGGCCGCGATGGACGGCAGCCTCGACGCCCAGGTCGCCATCAGCGGCGGCGGCGCCACGACCACCGCGGAGGTCACCGTCCAGGTCCCCACCCTCCTCCCCTTCGTGGACGCCGGCTGGTCCGTCACGAAGTCGGCCACCATGCCCAACGACGATGACGAAGACGGGAGCTGAGAGAAGCAATGAGCCTCCGCGACCGCGTGGCGACCGCGCACGACCACGGCAAGGACAACGGCCCGAGCCGCGACGACAGCCTCGTCGCCGTCTACCGATCCAAGCTCCTCGAAGAGATCGACCTCGCCGAGATGTCGTCCCTCACCACGGCCGACCGCCGGGTCCGCCTGGAACGCGTCATGGGCCACATCATCAGCCGCGAGGGCCCCGTCCTCTCCACATCGGAACGCTCCCAGCTCATCCGCCGCGTCGTGGACGAGGCCCTGGGACTCGGCGTACTGGAACCGCTCCTGGCCGACGCCTCCATCACGGAAATCATGGTCAACGGCCCCGACTCGATCTTCGTGGAGCGCGCCGGACGCGTCGAGCAACTCCCCCTCCGCTTCGCGTCGAACGACCAGCTCATGCAGACCATCGAACGCATCGTCTCCACGGTCAACCGCCGCGTGGACGAGTCGAACCCCATGGTCGACGCCCGCCTGCCCACCGGCGAGCGAGTGAACGTGATCATCCCGCCCCTCGCCCTCACCGGCGCGACGCTCACCATCCGCCGCTTCCCCCGCGCGTACACGCTGCACGAGCTCATCGGCCTCGGCTCGCTCGACGAGCACATGCTGCTCCTGCTCTCCGCCTTCGTACGCGCCCGCTTCAACATCATCGTCAGCGGCGGCACGGGCTCCGGAAAGACGACGCTCCTCAACGCGCTCTCCGGTCTCCTCCCCGCCCACGAACGCATCATCACCATCGAGGACTCGGCCGAACTGCAGCTCCAGCAGGACCACGTGATCCGTCTCGAATCCCGCCCCCCGAACGTGGAGGGCAAGGGCCAGATCACCATCCGCGACCTGGTCCGCAACAGCCTCCGTATGCGCCCCGACCGCATCATCGTCGGTGAGGTCCGAGGCGGCGAGACGCTCGACATGCTCCAGGCGATGTCGACGGGCCACGACGGCTCCCTCGCCACGGTCCACGCGAACACGGCGGAGGACGCCCTCATGCGCCTCCAGACCCTCGGCTCGATGTCCGAGGTCCAGATCCCCTTCGAGGCGCTGAAGGACCAGATCAACTCGGCGGTGGACGTGGTCGTCCAGCTGGCACGGCTCGCGGACGGCTCCCGCAAGATCGCCGAGATCGTCCTCCTCGTGTCGCACGGCCGCGAACAGTTCCGCATCTCCCCGGTCACCCGCTTCGTGCCGCGCCAGCCGGGCGGCGGCGGCCTGGACCGCCGCGTGCACGGCTACTTCGAGCACCTGCCGCTCCCGCGCTCCGTCGCCGAGCGCCTCTACGTCGCGGGCGAGCCGGTGCCGCCCGGTTTCGGCGTGGCGCAGGCGATCGACGTACTGAACACGAGAGAGGCGATCGGATGAGTGCGGGGACGAGCACGGGCAGGGGCACGGGAGAGGTCACAGGCACGGGAGAGGCCACCGACTGATGGAGAACCAAGCCGCCCTCCTGGCCCTCGGCGCCACGATCCTGACCGGCACGCTCGCCGTGGCGGGAGTCCAGGCCTACGCGTCGGGCCGGGCCCAGCGCCAGGCCCTGGTCGACCGCCTGTCGATCGGCCCCGGCACGGGCGACGCCGGCGGCGTCCGGGGACGCCGCTTCTCGGCAGTCGACCGCCGCCTGCGCCGCACCCGCCTCGGCCGCTCCATCCACCTGCGCCTCTCGGCGACGGGCCTGGACCTGACGGCGGGTGAGTTCTTCGTCTACGTGGTGGCGGTCGTAGCCGCGCTCTGGCTGCTGGCGGCGGCATCGCTCGCACCGTTCTTCGGCCCGATCGCGGGCATTGTGGCGGTCTGGAGCGCGGTCGTGTTCCTCAACTGGCAACGCCAGAAACGAATCGAAGCGTTCATCAACCAACTCCCGGATGTGGCCCGCATCCTGGCGAACGCCACAGCAGCAGGCCTAGCCCTGCGCACGTCACTGGCAATGGCGGCGGAGGAACTGGAAGCCCCCGCGGGCGAGGAACTCTCCATGGTGGCGGACCAGCTGGCGCTGGGCCGCTCGATCGACGACACCCTGGGTGAACTGGCCGAACGCCTCCCGTCCCGCGAGTTGATAGTCCTCGTGACAACGCTGGTCCTCTCCAACAAGGCGGGCGGCTCGGTGGTGAACTCGCTGCGGAACCTCACCCAGACCCTGGAGGACCGCAAGGAGACCCGCAGGGAGGTCCGCACGATGCTCTCGGAGGTCCACGCGACGGCATTCACGGTCCCGCTCCTGGGCCTGGGCTCGCTGCTCCTGATCAATTCTTCGAACGAGGGCGCCCTGGCCAGGGTGACGGGATCGCCGGTGGGCCAGATGCTGATCCTGATCTCGCTGGGCCTGTACGCGGTGGGCTTCTTCGTGATCAGACGCCTGGGCAAGATCGAAGTGTGAGGGGGGATCCACGATGCTGGCACTGGCTCTGGCAGTGGTGATGGGGCTCGCGGTGGCGGGCGCCTGCCAAGGCGTGCGCATGTACCGCGCGGAGGCGAAGCTCCCCTCGGACCTGGCGATCGCCCTGGAGGTCGGCGCCACCCGCGTCTCGACGGCGGGCTCGGCGGTGGACCGCCTCGGCATACGTTTCGCACCGCTGGTCCTGCGCATGATGGGTCCGAAACGGGTGGACGCCAAGCGCCGCAGGATCGACATGGCGGGCAACCCGGGAGGCCTGACGATCGACCGCTATGCGGCACGCAGGGCGGTCTACGGCCTGTTCGGCGTCGTCATGGGCCTGGTCTTCCTCTCGAACGGCTCACTGCTCTTCGGCCTCCTCACCTTCGCCTTCGGGGTGACGGCGGCGGACGCGCTGATCTGGCAGGCGATACGGGACCGCCGCGAGGTCATCGACCGCACGCTGCCGGACTTCCTGGACGTACTTGCGGTGGTGGTGTCGGCGGGCCTCGGCTTCCGGCAGGCACTGGACCGCGTGGCGGAGCGCTACGAGGGCCCCTGGGCGGACGAACTACGCATCACACTGCGCCAGATGGACATGGGGGTAAGCCGCCGCCAGGCCTTCGACGAGCTGCGCCGCAGGAACGCGTCGGAGCAGGTCTCGCAATTCGTCTCGGCGCTCCAGCAGGGCGAAGAACTGGGCTCCCCCATCGCGGACACACTGATCCAACTGGCAACGGACATGCGCCGCACGGACGCCCAGAACTCACGCCGCAGGGCGGCCAAGACGATCCCCAAGGCAACCATGGTGACGCTGGTCTTCATGCTCCCGGCGACGATGATCCTGATTGCGGCGGGAATGTTCCTCGGGTCCGGCTCCGACTTCGGCTCGATCCTGGGGAAGTGAGGGGCGAGATGAGCGCTGCGGCGGCCCTTCCGGCGGGAGCCGGTATCAAGCCACTCCACGAAACCTCTTCGCGGCTGCAACCCAATGTGGGACAGTCGCTCGAAGGACGGCAAGGGCGCAATCCCCCCGGAGGCGGCCCACACCGAGCCTCATCGCCCCAACTGACCTTTGCAAAAGCCGAGTTCCCGGTACTCAGGGGAGGGGAAGTCGTGAAACACACGGATCCACCGCCGGCCCGACCGAGAACCTCTGCCGCATGCCCCCGGGGTGCGTGATGACCACGCCGCCGGGGAAGGGAACTCGCCAACTTGCGCGTCACAAACGGCATTGGTTGCGGAGAGTGGCTGATGGGTCACATGATCTCGCGTACGTTGCCTATGACGACAGCGGCGTCGTAATTGGCCGCGCCAGTGATGCGTTTCGCGGTGCGTGTATCGGGTGGGAGAGAAGGGGCCGTCGTGCTGAAAGATCGCGTACTCAGAGTCTGGGTGGACTGGACCGTAACGGTGACTTCCCGGGTTCGGGGGAGGGATCGGGATGCGGGGGCCGGGTTTGTGGAGTATGCGGGGTTGATGATTTTGATCGCGGGGATCTACACGTTGATCGACAGCCTTGCCCTGGACAACAAAATCTCCACGGCCATCGGCAACGCGGTGGGCGACGTCATCGGCGGGTGATAGTTCTCCCCTCCCTGCGAAGCGACCGAGGGCAGACTCTCCCCATCTACATCTGGATTACGGGGATACTGCTTTTCGTTGCGTTCGCCTTCTTTGCGTTTGCTCAAGCGGCATCTGCGCGTAACGGTGCGCAATCTGCAGCCGATGCGGCCGCGCTGGCCGCCGCGCAGGACTCAAGGGATGAACTGGTCGACGGATTAGGCCAGTCCATAGGCGATGGCGACGCTTGGCTCGACTGGCTGGACGGTGACAAGTTCACCGGCGACGGAGCGCAGGGAGCGGCTGAAGCGCTGGCCGCCGACAACGACTCGACCGTGACCAGCTTCGGCCCGGCCGAAGTGAACGGATATCCCGGTTACCGGGTCGGGATCGAGACGAACTACACCGTCGGCGACTCGATCATTCCCGGTACGGAGTCCCAGCACGCCAAGGCGGAGGCAACCGCCATCATCAAGCCACGCTGCGGCATCGCGCCCTCTTCCGACCCGGAGAAGGTGGTGGAGTTCGAGTGTGACGGCGGCGATTCCTTCGAGATCGACCCTGATGACTTCGATCTAGAAGATCTTCCGGACGCATCAACTCTCTTCTCCGTGCACCTGGCCGACTGACATAGCGATCGACGAAAGAAGGAAGCCGTAGCGATGAACATTCGGCGCACCACGAAGACCCGCAGGGCAATGACCGCTGTGGCGATCACGACTGGGCTGGTCCTCACGGTCGCTGGCTGCGGCGGCGGTGGGGACGACGATGGCAAGTCCGACAAGGACTCCAAGCCCTCCGCGCCGGCAAAGGATGACGACGGGGGAGACGAGAAGGAGTCGCAGGCACCTGCTGCCGATCAGACGCTTGCCGAATCCAAGGGGGACGGAGTGACCTTGGTAATCAACTCGGCCAAACGCGATGAAGGCGGCTTCCTCACCGTTTCAGGCAAGGTAACGAATACCTCTGATGGCCTATGGACCGGAGGCCAATGGCGCGGAGATGAACAGGAGTTGCGCAAGAACGGCGCCTCCATTGCCGGTGCAAGCCTTGTGGATCAAGAGGGGAAGAAGCGGTACTTGGTCCTGCGTGACACCACCGGGCGCTGCCTCTGCACCAAGTTCGAGGGCGGCATCGACGCGGGGAACACCGCTGACTGGTTCGCGCAGTTCCCCGCCCCGCCGGAGGGAACGAACAAGGTGACGTTCCAAGTAGGTGGGATGCCCCCAGCCGCCATTGAGCTCTCCGAGGGCGAGTGACCCATGGATCACCCACGATCACGCACCCGAACTCTCGCCACAGCCACGGCCACCCTCACAGCCCTGGTCCTCCTGACCGGCACCCCCGCCTTCGCTGACGAAGACGACCCCAGCGCACCCCCCGGCAGTACGACCACGACGCCGCCCCAGGAGGTCGACTCCAACAGCCCCGGTCTGAAGCTGGCGGACGGAGCGACACTGGCCCCGGCGAAGGTCCTGGACATCAAGTCCGTGGTCGAAGACCTCGGCGGCGAGGAGCGCCGCGAGGACACCAACACGGACGTGAAGTTCGCACTGCAGGCGGAGGTGCTGTTTCCCAAGGACAGCCCCGAGCTGAACCCGGAGGCGACCGCGCGCATCAAGGCGATCGCCGAGGAGGCGAAGGCCCAAAAGGCGACAAACGTAAGGGTGTTCGGCTTCACGGACGACCTGGGTTCGTACAGTCACGGCAAGAAACTGTCGCGCGAACGCGCGGAAGCCGTGCACGACAAGATGGCCAGTTATCTGGGCCCCGAGGTCACGTACTCCGTACGCGGCTACAGCGAGGACTACCCGATCGCGGACAACGGCTCCGAGGAGGGCCGCAAGAAGAACCGCCGAGTCGAGGTCTCCTTCCCGACAGGCTCCGGCGCCGAC
This sequence comes from Streptomyces sp. NPDC055189, assembly GCF_053606765.1. Taxonomy (NCBI): domain Bacteria; kingdom Bacillati; phylum Actinomycetota; class Actinomycetes; order Kitasatosporales; family Streptomycetaceae; genus Streptomyces; species Streptomyces sp. NPDC055189. Next base: position 21,766 of record NZ_JBSGSG010000052.1, on the reverse strand, counting down.
ACAGGAACCGCCCCCTCCGGAAGCCAGGACTGACGGCTGCTCCAGGCGAGCCATCCCCCGGCTGTGCTGGTCCGGCGTTTGAGTCGGTCACCGGTGCCGTCCGTTCTCCGGAGTTTGGCGGTTACGGACCGGGAGTAAAGGGCGCTCCGCTGCGCTGCGCGTCGGCTGCGCCGATGGCCCTTCGGGCCACCCTTGACACCCGCCCCTCCACCGCGCGAGGGAAAGCGACCGAACGGCCCGGGGGCGGGACTCTCGACCAGGGCAGCCGGGTCGTCTGTGTTCCTGTCGGGTGCGGACTGGTTCGTCGGGGGGGGCGCCCCGAGGGGGAGGGGTGCGCGGTCGCTCCGGGGACGGGTGCCGGTCTCGTCAAGCGGCTGCCGACCGGTTCGTTGGGGGTGGCCGCCAGAGGGAAGGGGCGGGCGTGGGGCGGCGGCAGGAGGCGGGAGCAGACGGGCGACCGCCTGCCCGGCGGTGCGGAAGGCGGTCCGGGGGCCGGTGGTGGGGCGGATTGCAGGAAAGTCCCGCGATGCGGGGCGTTGAGGGCGGGTGCGGCGGGACTTTTCTGCGATCGGTGCGGAGGGCTGGGGGCGGGCTGCGGGCAGGGCGGGGGCGGACAGGGGCGGGCGACCGTCCGCCAGGAGTGGGGCGGGGTGGTCCGGCGGGCGGTGGTGGGGCGGATTGCAGGAAAGTCCCGCGATGCGGGGCGCTGGGGGCCTGTGCGGCGGGGCTTTTCTGTGATCGGTGGGGAGGGGTGGGGGTGGGGGACCTACTTGGCAAAGTTGTGTTCGGGGTGACGAGGGGCGCGCGGAGTGTGTGGTGCGCCCTCTAGGGGGTGAGGTGCCGGGCCCCGGCGCCGGGTAGCGTGCGTCGGTCCGGTCCGGCGGCTGGCGGGCGGGGTTGCCCGGGGTCGGCTCCACGGGCGGTCTCTCGCCGTCCCTCGCGCGCGCGGGGAGCCGAGGTCGGCGGCGAGCCCTCTGCCCATCGGGCATCCGTCTGCGGGGGCGGCCAACACCTCATCCCGCGACGGCGCATCGGCTCCCGCGTGCGCCCCTCGTCTGCGGGAACGCAACTTTGCCAAAGTTGGTGCCCCACCCCCGGCCCTGGCGCCGATTGCAGAAAAGTCCCGCCACACCCGCCCTCCACCCGGCGTGGCGTGGGACTTTCCTGCAATCCGCCCCACCACCACCGGTCGGGCCGCCCACCCCACCACCACCGGGCGGTCGCCCCACGCCCGCCCGACGGACCGCCCCACTACCACCGGGCGGTTGCCCCACGCCTGCCCTTCCCCCTTGCGGCCACCCCCGACGATCCGGTCGGCAGCCGCTTGACGAGACCGGTGCCCCTCCCCGGAGCGGTCGCGCACCTCACCCTCTGGCGGCCGCCCCCGACGAACCAGTCCGCACCCGACAGGAAGCCGGATAACCCGGCTGCCCTGGTCGAGAGTCCCGCCCCCGGGCCGTCCGGTCGCTTTCCCTCGCGCGGTGGAGGGGCGGGTGTCAAGGGTGGAGCGCAGCGGAATCGGCGCAGCCGACGCGACGTAGGAGCGCCCTTTACTCCCGGCCCGGAACCGCCAATCTCGGCAGAACCGGACGGCACCGGTGACCGATTCAAGCGCCGGACCAGCACAGCACAGCCCTCGCCTGCAGCCGGCAGTCAGCCTCGCACGCCCTGGTCTCACGCATCAGGGTGCAAGGGGCGGGCTTCCTCGGTGTCGGTGAGGCAGCGGCCCTGTCCGGCCACGGTGATGCAGGCGTTGCCCTAGTCCCGCCCCTCTCCCCCCGCAAAACCCCGTACCGAACCCCGTCCCGCCACTGCGCGCTGCTCGGCGATGTTCCCGCCCTCGGTGTCCGCCTCGATGCACGTTGCGGAAGGGGGCGAAGAGGTACCGCACCAGCAGCCGCTGGGCCCGGCTGCCGATGCCGCGTCCGCGGGCCTCCGGCAGCAGTTGGATGCCGATGTTCCAGTAGTGCGAGGTCCGGAAGACCACGACCTTCCGCCACGACACCAGACGCAGGGGCTATCAACGGGCCGCAGCTGCACAAGGTCGTTGCCGCTACCGATCTCCGAAGGCCTGCGTCACCGCGAGGCTGTCCTCGTTCACGTGGTGGCGGGTGACGAGTCCGTTTTCCACCGTGAGGTGCAGCACGAACCGTGCCCGGTAGGGCTTTCCCGTAGGGCGGGCGGTCTGGCGGATCTCGCCGAGTACGACGGCGTGGGCGCCGTCCACGAGGATGCGCTCGACCTGCGTCGCCGCTTCCCCGGCCACGTGATGCTCGGCAAGCTCCCGGTAGTGGGCCGCGGCGTCGGCGCGGGTGGCGCGGTGGCGGATCCAGGGAGTGGCGGCGCGGCCGTGCTCCGCCTCCGGCCAGTCCAGCTTCCAGTCGGCGTCATCGGCGTACAGCGCGGCGATGCGCTCGGGGTCGCCTTCGCCGATGCGGCCAAGGAGGTCCTCCACTACGGAGCGGGTGGTCACGGGCATGGGGGTGCCTCCAAGGCTGGCGTGGGGCGCGTGACGAGGGCGCGTGCGTCGTGGGGGTGTGTGTGGTGTCCCGTGATTGTTGCCGGTGGGCGTGGCGACGGCGATTACCTCCGAGGTAAGGCGATCACCCCCGAGGCAGTGGGGCCGCAGTAGGGGCCGAAGTAATTGGGATGAGCCGCACCTCCGCCCGATGCGAAGATCGCCGCATGAGTGATTTCGACGTACTTGTGGCGGAAGCGGAGTCGGCCCCCACCGAGGGCTGGGACTTCTCCTGGTTCGAGGGGCGGGCCACCGAGGAGCGGCCCTCCTGGCGGTACGCCCACGCCATGGGGGAGCGGCTCGGGCACGCCACCGCCTCCCTCGACATCCAGACCGGCGGCGGCGAAGTCCTCGCCTCCGCGCCCGCCCTGCCGCCGCTCGCCGTCGCCACGGAAGGCTGGGCCCCGAACGTCGCCAAGGCCACCGCCCTGCTGCATCCGCGCGGCGCGGTGGTCGTGGCCTCGCCGGAGGACGCGCCGCTGCCGTTCGCGGCGGAGGCGTTCGACCTGGTCACCAGCCGGCATCCGGTGAAGGCGGACTTCGACGAGATCGCGCGGGTCCTGCGCCCCGGAGGTACGTACTTCGCCCAGCACGTCGGCCCCGCCAGCGTCTTCGAGGTCGTCGAGTACTTCCTCGGGCCGCAGCCCGAGAAAGTCCGGAACGGACGCCACCCCGACGGCGAGCGCGCGGCGGCGGAGGCGGCCGGGCTTGAGATCGTCGACCTGCAAGCCGAGCGGCTCCGCATCGAGTTCTACGACATCGGTGCCGTCGTCCACTTCCTGCGCAAGGTCGTGTGGATGGTGCCGGACTTCTCGGTGGAGCGATACCGCCCCCGACTGCGTGAACTGCACGCCCAGATCGAGTCCGAGGGCCCTTTCGTGGCCCACAGCACGAGACACCTGATCAACGCCCGCAAGCCCTGACCCGCAGACCCTGACCCGCAAGCCCTGACCCGCAAGCCCAGACCCCGCGGGCGCCGAACCGAAGGGCTCCGCGCCTAAGCGTGCGCCCCCACCGTCACCGCCCCCACCACCAACTCCGCCCGCCCCTCAAGCACTTCCCCCACCCGCTCCACCTGCCCCGCAAGCTCCTGCTCCCGTGAGGCACTCAGCGGGGCGGACAAGGGTTCCACCGTGACCGTCACCCGGCGGCCGCTGCGGCGTTGGTGCCAGACGCCTGCCACAACCCCGTCGATCAGCAGTACGGGGAAGTTGCCTGCCTGGCCCCCGGCCAGCGCTCGCTCGTAGGCCCGACCGGGGAAGAGCCTTTCCCGCGGGTGGGAGGCGATCACGTACGCGTCGAAGTAGGGGAGCAGTCGTACGCCCCGCACCTGCTCCTCCGGGAACTCGGGGAACTCCGTGTCACCCGCGGTCACCCACGCCCCTGAAGGCTCCCCCTCCAGCCCGACCTCCTCGATCTCCCCCGCGGACGCCAGGGACGCGAACACGCCGTCCGCCCAAGCCCCCGGCGCTGCCGCCCACTTGGCGTACTGACGCGGCGTCGCGGGCCCGTACGCGTACAAGAAGCGCCGCACCAGGCGCCCCGTCGCCACCTCGGCGTCGAGCGGCGGCTCTCCGGTCTCCGGCGGACGCGTGTACGTGACCTTGCGCCCCCGGTTCGGCCCGAAGCTCAGCACCCCGCGGTGGCCCGCCAGATGCATGACCGAGCGCCAGCGCGGCCACATCCCCTGGAAGGCGGGCATCACCAGGTCACCGGCCCAGGGCCCCGTACGCGCCACCACCTCGTCGCTGAGCTCGTCGATCGTCAGCCGGACCCCGTCCAACGCATCCCCGATCGCGCGCACGATCTCCTCCGTCTGGTCCGGAGTCAGCCGATCACCCGCCTTGAAAGGGCTCGGGCCGCCGGGAATCGCCGACAACGCGCCGGTCCAGAGGGGGAGTTCGGCGGCCGGCAGGAAGTGGATCGTTCCGCGCGGCCCGTACGTCTTGACCAGGCTCGGCTCCTCACCCCACAGCGCATCGCGTACGTCCTGCCGGGTCGCCCCGTCCATCCGCAGCCCCACCGACAGCTCCGCGGCGGACGACACCTGCGCCTGTGCGCCGAGCATCGAGCCGACGACCTCGCCGGGTCCTGCCTCGCCCGGCTTGGCCGGTGTCCGCAGGAACTGCCGTTCCATGCGACGGGCGTTGGCAGCACTCCACGTGACGGTGACAGGGGCGCTCATCGGAGGTCTCCTTCGGTACTGTCCATCGGGTAAGTGGCTCTGCGGACACGAGGAGTGGACCATGCCGAAGACCGGCACGGAGGGCATTTCGGAGAGCGACAAGGGGACTGGCAAGGGGAGCGACAAGGACAGCGACAAGGGCAGCGGTAAGGACGGTAAAGCGGTTTACGTCTGCGGTCTCGACGCTGCCGTCGACGTCGTCGGCGGCAAGTGGAAGCCGATGATCCTGTGGGCGCTCTACGCGGGCACGACGCTCCGCTTCGGCGAGCTCCGTCGGCACATCCAGGGAATCAGCGAGAAGGTGCTCATCCAGCAGCTCCGCGAGCTGGAGTCCGACGGCATCGTGCACCGCGAGGTGTACCGGGAGGTGCCGCCGAAGGTCGAGTACTCCCTGACCCCCCTCGGCACGTCCCTGAACGAGGCGCTGATCCCGCTGGGCGTGTGGGGCGACGAGCACATGGAGCAGCTCCTGGCCAACCGGGGATGCAACAAGGAAGGCACGGCCGCCTGACGGAAGCCGGATCCGACCGGCGGAAGTCGCCCGACGGAAAATCCGGGCAGATGGTTGCTTTGCCGGGGCAATAGTTAGCCAAGTGATCCCGGAACAGGTGGCGTTGATTCCGCATCGTTATCGAGACCGGCTCGATCTCGCCGCGGACTTCACGTAAGTTCAGACCAAGGCGAATTCGCGTGAGCAAAGCCACGTGTGCGGTGCCGTGCGGTGGAGGGGGCTGCGCGGCTCCGCGCGCCCTCACTCCCCGACGGAGCTACCGGAGCTGCCGGACTCGACAGGCCCGCCGGAACCGACGGAATCGCCCGGCTCACCGGCCCGCACCGCCACCCGCGTCCCCCGCCGCACGCCCCACCCGGCCATCGCCCCCGCCTCCGCCTCGAGGACATGCCGGGCCCGCATCCGGGGCCGCCCGATCCGCCAGGGCCGCATCGTCCGCACGGACAGCACCCGCAGCTCCCGGTCCAGGTGTGCCACGTCGACGGCGAACCGCATCCGCACCGTGTGCACGCTGTTCGCAGGGCTCAGGAGCAGGGCCCCGGTCACCCCGTCCCGGCCGAGCAGCCCGCGCCGCCGTGCACCGGCGGAGTCCGCGATCTCCAGGGGGAGTGTCCGGCCGGTCGGGAGCAGAAGCATCGCCATGCGAGCCGAAGCTAGCGCCCCTCCCGCCCGCCGAGTCATACCCCACCCACCGCATCCCGCCACGCACCGCATCCCGCCCGCCGGGTCAGGCCCCACCGCGTCCCGCCCACTCGCCGCGTCAAGCGGGGCCCCACTCCCCGTTACTTCCAATGGGTTACGACTGCGCGGGGCCGAAATCTGTCAACGGGGCCGAAATCCGTTGGGAGAACAGGGCCCCGGAGTTGTCAGCCGACTTCGGAGAGTAGTTGTGGCACGCCGATGCGCGCAGCATCACTTACGAAGGGTTATGGTGGAAACCCCCCCTCGGGCCGGTCCATCTCCCCCCCATGGACCGGCCCGATTTTTTGTGCCCGGACGCCGGCGCCCCGCGCCGCCCGCCGCACCACCCACCGCGCGGCCCCCACCACCCACCGCGCCGCCCGCCCCGCCCCTGAGCCGAAGCCTCCGGATATGGTCAGGGACATGTCGAACCAATTCCCCCCGCCGCCGCACGATCCGCAGTCCCCCCAGGTCAACCCGCAACAGGGACTCCCCAGTTACACCGGCCCGGCGCAGGACCCCCACCCCAACCCGTACGGCCAGCCCCAGGGCGGCGCCCCCGCGTACGGGTACGGCTACGGCCCCGTCGCCCCGCAGACGATCCCCGGCGCGGTCCGCGCGGCGCAGATCGTCGTGTGGGTGCTCAGCGGACTCGTTCTGCTCGGCACGATTGCGATCGCGGCCTCGGGTGACCCGCAGACGGCGGGCGCGGCCTTCGGGGCGAACGTCTGTCTCCTGGTGACCTGCGGTTTCGCCTTCGCGTTCAAGAGCGCGGGCAATGGCGTGCGCGTGACCTGCATCGTCCTGATGAGCGTGCAGATAGCCCTCGGGCTCGGCGGCCTCGCCTCCGGCAACCCGGGCGGTCTCGTGGGCCTGCTCGGTTCGATCGCCGTGGTCGTCCTGCTGAGCCAGGGTGCCGCGGGCGCCTGGTTCAAGCGCCCGCGCACCTACTAGCAGGCCCTTACCCCTGAGGGGCAGGGCCCGGCGGTCAGTTCCGCCTGATCAGTTCCGTCCGGTCAGTTCCGCCCGGCCCAGATGTTGGTCCCCGGCGTGGAGACCGCGAACGTGTCGATCTCGGTGAGTTCCTCGTCCGTGAGCTTGGGACCCGCAAGGGCCGCCACGTTCTCCTCCAGCTGCTTCACGCTGGAGGCGCCGATGAGCGCGGAGGTCATCCGCTCGTCGCGAAGGACCCAGTTCAGGGCCAGCTGCGCGAGCGACTGGTCGCGGCGGGCCGCGATGTCGTTCAGGCCATTGAGCCGGCGCACGACCTCGTCGCTCAGCAGGTCGGGGTCGAGCGACTTGCCCTGCGTGGCACGCGAACCCTCCGGGATGCCCTTCAGGTACTTGTTCGTGAGCAGGCCCTGCGCCAGCGGCACGAACGAGATGCAGCCCATGCCCGCGCTCTCGAGCGTGTCGAGCAGGCCGTCGTCCTCGGTCCAGCGGTTGATCATCGAGTACGAGGGCTGGTGGATGAGCGCGGGCACGCCCATCTCCCGCAGCAGGCGCGCCGCTTCGGCGGTCTGCTCGCTGTTGTACGAGGACACGCCCACGTACAGCGCCTTGCCCTGCTGGACGGCGGACGCGAGCGCGCCCATCGTCTCCTGCAGCGGGGTGTTGGGGTCGAAGCGGTGCGAGTAGAAGATGTCGACGTAATCGACGCCCATCCGCTTGAGCGAGGCGTCGAGGGACGAGAGCAGGTACTTGCGCGAACCCCACTCGCCGTACGGGCCGGGGTGCATGAGGTAGCCCGCCTTGGTCGAAATGACCAGTTCGTCGCGGTACGGGGCGAAGTCCTGCGCGAACAGCTTGCCGAAGTTGAGCTCGGCGGAACCGGCCGGCGGGCCGTAGTTGTTCGCCAGGTCGAAGTGGGTGACGCCCAGGTCGAACGCGCGGCGCAGAATCGCGCGCTGGCTCTCCAGGGATTTGTCGTCGCCGAAGTTGTGCCACAGGCCGAGGGAGACGGCGGGGAGTTTCAGGCCGCTGCGGCCCGTGCGCCGGTACTCCATGGCGTCGTAACGGTCCGCTGCCGCTTGGTACAGAGACGTGTCGTTCATGGGTACGAAGCTACTTCAGCCCCGGATCTTGTGGGGTCAGTGCCCGGATCACCCGTGGGCGGAACCCCGGCCTCACAGCGGTAGGCTTTCGCCTTCGGGGACTGCCGTCTGCACGGAGGGGCTGAAAGACCGTGAACCTGCGGGACAGGCTGCGCGGCCTGCTGGTCAGGCTGTACGCACGCCGGGTGGAAGGTCATCTGGACCATGACCAGGTGCCCAAGCACATCGGGGTCATCATGGATGGCAACCGGCGCTGGGCCAAGGCCGCCGGGTCCACCACCGCCCAGGGCCATCAGGCAGGGGCGGACAACATCGGGGAGTTCCTCGGCTGGTGCAGCGAGACGGACGTCAAGGTCGTCACGCTGTGGCTGCTCTCGACGGACAACTTCGACCGGCCCCGGGACGAACTGGGTCCGCTCCTCGGCATCATCGAGGACACCGTCCGCTCGCTGGGCCGCGACGGCCGCTGGCGCGTCCACCACGTCGGCGCCACCGACATCCTGCCCTCGGGGATGCGCAATGTCCTCAAGGAGGCGGAGGAGTCCACGGCCCACGTCGACGGGATAGTGGTCAACGTCGCGATCGGCTACGGCGGCCGCCAGGAGATCGCCGACGCCGTCCGCTCGATGCTGCTCGACGCCGCCGACAAGGGGCAGTCGCTCGAAGAGGTGGCCGACAAGGTCGACGTCGATCTCATCGGCAAGCACCTCTACACCAGGGCCCAGCCCGACCCGGACCTGGTGATCCGAACGAGTGGAGAACAACGTCTGTCCGGCTTCATGCTCTGGCAGACGGCCCACTCCGAGTACTACTTCTGTGAAGTTTTCTGGCCGGCCTTCCGCAAGGTCGATTTCCTGCGTGCGCTGCGTGATTACGCGGCCCGGCACCGGCGTTACGGCGGCTGACACCCCTGAGGTGCCCACGAGGTGCTCATGTCGATGAGGTGTGAGTAACCCAGAGTTCACGGACGCGCCGTCATATGCCCTGGCATGGCTGCGCTTGTTCGAGGGAATAAGCCTTGCAGGTCGACATCCGATTCACGGATGTCGTATCTCAGCGGGCGGCATGGGGCCGTCCGCCCGGGAGGCCCTTTGCACCAGGACGACCGTGCGGTGAGTACGGGCGAAGCGGAGGGCCGGAGCTCGGCCCGCGCACTGGGGTCCGAGACCGGCCCGGATTTCTCCCGGCATCCTTCCCGTCGCTCCCCGACCTCATCCGAGGGGGTACGTCCTTCCGTGGTGACCAGCACAAAGCGCCGCATGCCCGACAGGCGCACCTATGTTCTCGACACCAGCGTTCTGCTCGCAGACCCGAACTCCATGTACCGCTTCGACGAGCACGAAGTCGTGCTGCCAGTCGTCGTGGTCACGGAGCTCGAAGCGAAGCGGCACCATCCCGAGCTCGGCTACTTCGCCCGGCAGGCCCTGCGCCTCCTGGACGACTGCCGGGTGAGGCACGGTCGCCTGGACGCGCCGATCCCGATCGGCGATCTGGGCGGCACGCTGCGAGTCGAGCTCAACCACTCCGATCCCGGCGTGCTTCCGGCCGGCTACCGGTTGGGGGACAACGACTCACGGATTCTCGCCGTAGCGCGCAACCTCCAGGCAGAGGGATACGACGTCACGGTCGTGTCGAAGGATCTGCCTCTGAGGATCAAGGCGTCCTCGGTCGGCCTCCTCGCGGAGGAGTATCGCGCCGAACTCGCCATCACGGACTCCGGCTGGACCGGAATGTCCGAACTGACCCTCTCCGGTGAACAGGTGGATCTCCTCTTCGAGGAAGACACTCTGTATGTACCGGAGGCGGCGGACCTGCCCGTCCATACGGGCCTCACCATCCAGTCCGAGAAGGGCAAGGCACTCGGCCGCGTCACGGCCGAGGGGAACGTCCGTCTCGTACGCGGTGATCGTGAGGCCTTCGGCCTCAAGGGGAGGAGTGCGGAGCAGCGCATCGCGCTGGATCTGCTGCTCGATCCGGACATCGGCATCATGTCGATGGGCGGCCGGGCGGGCACCGGCAAGTCGGCTCTCGCGCTCTGCGCGGGCCTCGAAGCCGTCCTGGAGCGCCGTCAGCACCAGAAGGTGATGGTCTTCCGGCCGCTGTACGCGGTGGGCGGGCAGGAGCTCGGCTATCTGCCCGGCACCGAGGCCGAGAAGATGGGCCCCTGGGCGCAGGCGGTCTTCGACACGCTCGGTTCGGTGGCGGGCAAGGCGGTCATCGAGGAGGTGACGGCGCGCGGGATGCTCGAGGTGCTCCCTCTCACCCATATCCGCGGGCGCTCGTTGCACGACGCGTTCGTGATCGTGGACGAGGCCCAATCCCTGGAGCGAAACGTTCTTTTGACCGTTCTGTCCAGGATCGGGGCGAACTCCAGGGTCGTACTCACCCACGACGTCGCCCAGCGCGACAACCTCCGAGTGGGGCGGTACGACGGGGTAGTTGCCGTCGTCGAGAAGCTGAAGGGCCATCCGCTCTTCGCCCACGTCACGCTCACCCGATCCGAGCGTTCGCAGATCGCGGCGCTCGTGACCGAAATGCTGGAGGACGGGCAGATCTGAACCAGTTCACCCTGGTTGCGGGGTAGTTGGACGCCGCCCGGCGAAGCGAAGGAGCTTAGCCGGGCGGCGTCTTGGCGTCCGCCCTTTTCCGAAAAACTCCCGGGGCAAACGAGGTGTGAGCTTTCACACGGCACGGAGAATTGCCTTGCGGCGTCCGGCTGGGGCAGAGTCTGGGTCCTGTCAGGCCCCGCATGCGACTCACAGGTACCCCCAGCGGTACCGCAACCCGGAAACACCAGAACTTCATAGTGGCCGTCGCATGCCGCCCGAAGCACCACGCGGCACTCCCGTCACGGGAGTTGCCCACCGGGCCCGTGCCTCCCGTGACCGAGAACCAAGCGGAGGCCAGCGTCCAGGGGCACGATTGCGTCCGCGAGGTCACCTATGCGGGCGATGCTGGAAGGAAACCGTGTGAGCCGGATTTCGGTCCGGGGATTCGCCGTGGCATCTGCCACCGCGGTCACCACTGTCGGCGCTGTTGTTGGTGTCGCCTCGGGCAGCACCCCGGGCGCCTCGAATGACAACGACTTCGAGGCGACGGCAAGCGAAGCGACACTCCTCGCAGACATCCCCGCGGGTCAGCAGGCCCAGGTGCAGACCGCGTCCCTGACGCAGCAGGCCGACGCACAGGCCATGGCTGCGGACACGGCCGCGAAGAAGTCTGCTGCGGAAGCAGCGCGCAAGCAGGCCGCCGAGTCGGCGATCGCGAAGCAGAAGGCCGCCGAGAAGGCGGAGAAGGCTGAGGCGGCCCAGAAGGCTGCCGACGCGAAGGAGCGCAAGGAGGCCGAGTCCAAGGCCAGCCGCTCCTCCACGCGTGACGCCTCGTCCTTCTCCACGCAGTCCTCGTACTCCGTCTCGCAGGTCCAGGCGATGGCACGGCAGATGGTCCCCGGTGACCAGTTCCAGTGCTTCAGCAACATCGTCAACCACGAGTCCACCTGGAACTACAAGGCCAGCAACGCCTCTTCCGGCGCCTACGGCCTCGTCCAGGCACTGCCCGGCTCCAAGATGTCCTCGGCCGGAGCCGACTGGCAGACGAACCCCGCCACGCAGATCAAGTGGGGCCTCGGCTACATGAACGACCGCTACGGAAGCCCGTGCGGAGCCTGGGACTTCTGGCAGGCGAACAACTGGTACTGAGCCGCAGCTCAGCTCAACCTTTTGAGGCCCCTCACCGTCAATCGGTGGGGGGCCTCAGCCGTGTACGGTTCAGTCCGACAACTTCCAGGGGGGAGTGGTGGGGAAAGACGGGGGAAGAGGACGGATCATGTCGCGAGTACCAGGGTGGATCGGCCGGCTCGGCGCCGGACTGTCTCAGATGGGCGAGCGGATGGGGCGCGATGAGCCCGATTCCGGTCCGTCGGACGGCGTGAAGACGCCGCGGCGGTCAGCCGCCGAAGAAGCCGCAGCCGCCGACCTGGCGGCCCAAACCGCCGTCGACGTGGATCCGGAGCAGGTCGTGCCCGCCCCGCCCGCGTACGCGCCGGCGGTGTCCGCACGGCCGGACCCCGTCGCGGCGGTGCCGTGGGGGATGCGGGTGGCGGCCGAGGCCGGCTGGCGTCTTCTCGTACTCGCGGGCACGCTCTGGGTGTTGATGAAGGTCATCAGCGCCGTGCAACTCGTCGTCTTCGCCTTCGTCGCGGCGCTGCTCATCACCGCGATGCTGCAGCCGACGGTGGTCCGGCTCAAGCGGCTCGGACTTCCCAGGGGGCTCGCGACGGTCGTCACGGCCGTACTGGGCTTCGTGATCATGGGTCTCGTCGGCTGGTTCGTCGTCTGGCAGGTCATGGACAACGTTGACACGCTGTCCAGCCAGGTCCAGGACGGCATCGACGATCTGCGCAACTGGCTGCTCACCAGCCCGTTCCACGTGACCGAGGACCAGATCAACAACATCGCCAAGAGCCTGCGCGAGGCGGTCGGGGCCAACACGGAGGAGCTGACGTCGGCGGGGCTCGAAGGCGTCACCGTGATCGTGGAGGCCATGACCGGCATCCTGCTCGCGATGTTCTCGACGCTGTTCCTGCTCTACGACGGCAAGCGCATCTGGCAGTGGGTCCTCAAGCTGGTCCCGGCGCCCGCGCGGCCCGGTATCGCGGGGGCGGGGCCGCGGGCGTGGCGCACGCTGACCGCCTATGTGCGCGGCACGGTGATAGTGGCTCTGATCGACGCGATCTTCATCGGCATCGGGATCTATTTCCTCGGCGTGCCGATGGCGGTGCCGCTGGCCGTCTTCATCTTCCTGTTCGCGTTCATCCCGCTGGTGGGTGCGGTGGTCTCGGGCGCGCTCGCCGTGGTGGTCGGCCTGGTGACCCAGGGCGTCTTCACCGGCCTGATGACCCTGGTCGTGGTCCTGGCGGTGCAGCAGATCGAGGGCCACATCCTCCAGCCGTTCATCCTCGGCCGTGCCGTACGGGTGCATCCGCTGGCCGTGGTGCTCTCGGTGGCCGCGGGCGGGCTCGTCGCCGGGATCGGCGGAGCGGTGGTGGCGGTGCCGCTCGTCGCCGTGACGAACACGGTGGTGGGCTACTTGCGGGCGTACTCCAGGGAGGCGGCCCTCAAGCAGAGCCCGCAGCCGCGGGGGGCCACGGCGGTGGATGTCGCGCCGGTGGATCCGACGCCCGCAGCGCCGCCCGAAGGGCAGTCGCAGGCCTGAGGCAGGACAAGAGAAAGGCCCCGCTCAGCAGTTGCTGAGCGGGGCCTTTTCGTACGGCTTTACGCGAGGGCCTCTTCCGAGTCCAGCGTGACGCCGACCGCCTGGATCACCGCGGCGATCTTGAAGGCTTCCTGGATCGTCTCGCGGTCCACGCCGGCCTTGCGGAGCACCTGCTCGTGCGAGTCGAGGCACTGGCCGCAGCCGTTGATCGCGGAAACCGCGAGCGACCACAGCTCGAAGTCGACCTTCTCCACGCCCGGGTTACCGATGACGTTCATCCGCAGGCCGGCCCGCATCGTCCCGTACTCCGGGTCCGAGAGGAGGTGGCGCGTGCGGTAGAAGACGTTGTTCATCGCCATGACGGCCGCGGCCGACTTGGCGGCGGTGTACGCCTCGGGGGAGAGGTTCGCCTTCGCCTCGGGCTCCAGCTCGCGCAGCACCGTGGTGGAGCGGGATGCGATCGCGCAGGCGAGCACCGTGCCCCAGAGCTGCTGCTTGGGAAGGTCCGAGTTGCCGATGACCGAGCCCAGGTTCAGCTTCAGGTCCTTGGCGTAGTCCGGTACGGCGGACTTCAGTTCGTCGAGTGCCATGTCAGTAGGCTCCGTTCACTCGCCCGAGAGCAGCGCGACCGGGTCCAGGGTCTCGTCGCCCTGGGTCCAGTTGCAGGGGCACAGCTCGTCGGTCTGGAGGGCGTCGAGGACCCGGAGGACCTCCTTGGGGTTACGGCCCACGGAACCGGCGGTCACCATCGTGAACTGGATCTCGTTGTTCTGGTCGACGATGAAGACGGCGCGCTGGGCGAAGCCGTCCTCGCCCTCGATGCCGAGGTCACGCATGAGCTCGTGCTTCGAGTCGGCCAGCATCGGGAAGGGCAGGTCGGTGAGGTCCGGGTGGTCCTTGCGCCAGGCGTGGTGCACGAACTCGGAGTCACCGGAGAAGCCGAGGATCTGGGCGTCACGGTCAGCGAACTCTTCGTTCAGCTTGCCGAAGGCGGCGATCTCGGTCGGGCACACGAAGGTGAAGTCCTTGGGCCATGCGAAGACGATCTTCCACTTGCCCTCGTAGGTCTTGTGGTCGATCTGCTTGAACTCGGCGCCCTTCTCCAGCGAGACACAGGCAGTCAGATCGAACTGGGGGAACTTGTCACCGACAGTGAGCACGCGCTCTCCTTGCTGCAAAGAAAATCCCTTTTGGGGAGTTTCCTGGGGGGTTGGACTGGTGTTGATGGTGGCACAGGGTGCATTGATTATGGAAATAGCTAGAGTGGGTCGTGTTGATCGAATCTGGCTATCAGTCCCAGTCATCAAGGGGACGAGCAAGAAGGAGGAGTGACTTGGCCACCAGCGCCAAGCCCGCGGCCAAGCGCGGCGCCCGTCAGCCGAGCCTCGCCCAGCTGCGCGCCTTCGCCGCCGTCGCCGAGCATCTGCACTTCCGGGACGCGGCCGCCGCGATCGGCATGAGCCAGCCCGCGCTCTCCGGCGCCGTGTCCGCCCTGGAGGAGACACTCGGGGTCACCCTGCTCGAGCGTACGACCCGCAAGGTGCTGCTCTCGTCGGCGGGCGAGCGCCTTGCGGTGCGGGCCAGGGCCGTGCTCGAAGAGGTCGGGGCGCTGATGGAGGAGGCCGACGCGGTGCGCGCCCCGTTCACCGGAGCGCTGCGGCTCGGCGTGATCCCGACCGTGGCGCCCTATCTGCTGCCCACGTTCATCGGACTCGTCCACGAGAAGTACCCGGATCTCGATCTCCAGGTGCACGAGGAGCAGACCTCGTCGCTGATCGAGGGGCTCGGCGCCGGACGGCTCGACCTGCTCCTTCTCGCGGTGCCGCTCGGCGTGCCAGGTGTCACCGAACTGGCCCTTTTCGACGAGGACTTCGTGCTCGTCACACCCCTCGACCACTGGCTCGGCGGACGCGAGGGGATTCCGCGCGACGCCCTGCGCGAGCTGAACCTGCTGCTGCTCGACGAAGGGCACTGCCTGCGCGACCAGGCCCTGGACATCTGCCGGGAGGCCGGGCGCGCGGACGCCCCGGTGACCACGACCGCCGCCGGGCTCTCCACCCTCGTACAGCTGGTGGCCGGCGGGCTCGGCGTGACGCTGCTTCCGCGCACCGCCGTCCGCGTCGAGACCAGCCGCAGCAACCAACTGCTCACCGGGTACTTCGCCGATCCGGCGCCGACCCGGCGCATCGCCCTCGCGATGCGTACGGGGGCCGCGCGCGCGGCGGAGTACGAGGCGCTCGCCGCCGCCCTGAGGGGGGCCGTAAAGCCGTTGCCGGTGCGGGTGTTGTGACCCCGCACCGGCAACGCCCCGCTGCCCTGCTCCCGCTCGGGGGAGTTACTCCGTACGCAGGCCGTCCGGGCGCATCATGCGCCACAGCGGCGGCAGGCTGAGCAGCGTCACGACCGCGACGAGCACGGCTCCGGCGCCGGTCAGGGGCAGGAAGACCCACCAGTCCTCGACCGATTTCTCGATCATGCGGACCATGACGAGCCCGAGACCGAGGCCGCCGGCGACGGCGAGGCCGAGGCCGAGCACCACCGGGATCGCCGTCTGCCACAGGATCGACCACGCCATCGAGCCGCGGCGCGTGCCGAACGCGGTGAGGGCGGCCAACAGGCGCCTGCGTTCGCGCAGTTGCTCCAGCATCGACACCAGCATGGACGCCGCGATGAGGACCATCGTCGCCATCGCGCCGAGTTGCAGGCCGGTCTGGATGGAGGCGTACTGCTTGTCGCGCTCGACCGCGCGCAGCGTCATCACGTCGAGGAGCGGGTCGATGCGGGCCGCGGTGTTGCGGATGTACTCCTCGTTGTCCTTCACCGCCGGGTCGACCTGGATCATGGCGCTCGTCTCGGCGTCGACCAGCTTGGACGGGGAGATCGCGCCGGGGGTGGCGAAGATGCCGTCGTGCAGTTCGCCGCCCGGGTCGGGGCGGGCCTTGACCTTGCGCGCGTCCGCGGGCAGCGTCCACGGGACGTGCTTGTGGCCGGGCTCCTCCCAGCTGATGGAGTTCAGGTCGACCGGCTTGCCGGGGCGCGCCGTCTCGTCGACCCACTTGTTCATGTCGCTGTCCCCGGTGTGCACGACGAAGGTGTCGCCGTCCTTGCACGAGCTGATCCGGGCCAGCTCGCGCAGGTTCGCGCAGGTGCCGACCGTCAGCTCCGTGGTGGGGCTGAAGTCCTCGCCCTTCTTCAACTTGCCGGGCCGCACGACGTACGCGGAGACCGTGCCGATGACGTTCTTGACGCCCTTGGTCGTACGGAACTTGTCGATCATCCGCGTGGCGAGATCGCCGTCCCCGACGCCCGCGCGCACCTGGAGCTTGGCCCGGCCGGGGTCGTTGTTCGTCATCCGGTCGAAGTCGCCGTGCATCGAGCCGAACATCATCTGCAGGGCGATGGCGCCCGCCACCGCGACCGTGATGCCGCTGACCGCGCGGGCCGCCGTGCCGCTGCTCAACTGGAGCCTGCGGATGGCCAGCTGCCAGGGCACGGGACCCCCGCGCAACTTGGCCACGGCCGCTTCGACGAGCCAGGGGAGCAGCGCGGCAAGGCCGATCAGGGTGAGCGTCGCGCCCAGGCCGATGGCGTAGACCGGCGGGGCCGCGTCGCCCGCGAGGCGGCCCGAAGCGAGCAGGATGCCGATGCCGGCCACCGGCATGAGGACGCGCCACCAGATCCGGCGCTTGCGGGGCTTCGCGCTCCGGAAGACGCCGAGGGGCTCGATGGAGACGGCACGCAGCGAGATCAGCGTGACCACGAAGGCGGTGAGCGGGACGGCCACCAGGACGAGCGCCGCGAGGCCGGGCACCGGTGTCACGTCGGTGGCGAACGCGCTGACCTTCCACACGTCGAACACGCCGAGCAGCTCGCGCAGGCCCAGGAAGGCGAGGCCGCCGAAGACCAGACCGAGCAGCGCGCCGCACAGTGCCTCGCCCGCCGCGATCCTGCGCACCGCGTGTGCGTCCGCGCCGACCAGACGCAGCGCGGCGAGGCGCTTGTCCCGCCGTTCGCCGCCGAAGCGGACCGCCGTGCCGATGAAGATGACCACCGGGGTCAGCAGCACCACGCAGCCCAGGACGACAAGGACGATGAGGATCGGATCCAGCGGCTTCGGGGGCTCCTGATAGCCGAACTTCGCTATGCGGTTGCCGCCCTTGGCCTCGGTGAGGGCGTCGGAGCCCGTGTAGAAGTAGAGCTCCTGGGGGTGGACGAGGCCCGCGTCGCCGATGGTGCCGGTGATGCGGTAGTTGCTGTAGCGCTCCTTGAGGAGCTTGCCCTCCGAGCTGTTCATGAGGTCGCGCAGGGCGGGCGAGACGACCATCTCGCCGTCCGCGGGCAGCTTCGTCAGGCCGGGCGGCAGGGCGGGGTGTTTGCCGTCGGCGCGCACCACGCGGCCCGCCACCGTCGAGTCGCGGAAGTCGGTGCTGGCGTAGCGCGTGAGGACGGTGGTGTCGGAGCGCTTGTGCTCCTTGCCGTCGAACTGGCCCTCGGCCGAGCGGGCCACCGAGCGGTCCTCCCGGTGCTGGAGCAGGTTCGGCACGGAGGCCGCGCCGAGCAGCAGCGCCACACCGAGGCCGACGCCGACCGCGGTCATGATCGTGCGGGCCCAGCCCGCACGGCCGCCGCCGACGGCGAAGCGTATGCCCATCACGAGATCGCGGGCCCGGGCGCGGGCGCCGGTCGGCGCGGTGTGCTCGGGGTGGGGCGCCCCGGGCCCCGTACGGGCCTCGGCCCGGGTGTCGAGGCTCATACGGCCCGCTCCATGTCCCGCGACTTGCCGTCGCGCACGACGATCTCGCGGTCGGAGTAGGCGGCGACCCGCGTCTCGTGCGTGACCAGGACCACGGCGGCGTTCGTCGAGCGCGCGGCGTCGGTGAGCAGCTCCATCACGCGCTCGCCGTTGAGCGAGTCGAGCGCGCCGGTCGGCTCGTCGGCGAACAGGACGCGCGGGTTGGTGGCGAGCGCGCGGGCCACGGCGACGCGCTGGCCCTGGCCGCCGGAGACCTCGCCGGGCCGCTTGCCGAGCAGGTCGTCGACCTCCAGGCGCTCCATCCAGGTCTGCGCGGTGCGCTCGGCGTCCTTGCGCTTGGCGCCGTTGAGGCGCAGCGGAAGCGCGACGTTCTCCACGCACGTCAGCTCGGGGACCAGCTGCCCGAACTGGAAGACGAAGCCGAACTCGCTGCGCCGCAGGGCGCTCAGCGCGGCGTCCGGCAGGCCCGCGAGTTCGCGGCCGTTGTACGTGATGGAGCCCTCGTCGGGCTTCACGATCCCCGCGAGGCAGTGCAGGAGCGTGGACTTGCCGGAGCCGGACGGGCCCATCACGGCGACGACCTCGCCGGGGTGGATGGAGAAGTCGGCGCCGTCGAGCGCGGTCGTCGGACCGTACGTCTTGCGAAGGCCGGAGGCGGTGAGGAGGGAACCTGCGGGGGTCATGCGGAGCGCACCTCCAGGGCGAGCTTGCCGAGGCGTGCGGCGGCCAGTTCGAGCCAGCGGAGATCGGCTTCGAGGTGGAAGAGCGCGTGGTCGCAGATCAGCTGGTCGGCGAGATCACCCTTGCGCTTGCGGTCGGTGAGGATGCGCATCAGGCGCAGGTGCTCGGCGCGCTGGGAGTCGAGCATCTCCGAGGCGTCGCGCTCGGTGAGGAGCGCGAGGACGACCTTCGTGTAGAGGGTCGACTGGAGGTAGGGCTCGGGCTTCTCCGGGGTGGCGAGCCACTGCTCGACGTCGGTGATGCCGGCGTCGGTGATCGCGTACCGCTTGCGCTCGGGGCCGCCGTCCGTCTCTATGCCGTCGACCTCGACGAGGCCGTTCTTCAGGAGGCGGGACATGGTCGAGTAGACCTGCCCGTAGTGCAGTGGCTTGTCGTGACCGAACTTCTCGTCGAAGGTGCGCTTGAGGTCGTAGCCGTGACGCGGGCCCGACTCTAGGAGGCCGAGGAGGGTGTGACCGATGGACATGCGGAGCACTCTACACCGTGTGTATACGTGCTATGTATACGTCCGGTGCAGAGCTGCTGGCGGGGGTAGTGCCGCTCAAGCGCGGCTTGATACGCGGCTCACAGGTTCGGGAGACGAGCAACCTTCTGGGCCCCCGGATCGTCGGTCTACTGGGAACGGTCTGCTGGGAGCAATCACCGGTTCCTGTGGGGCAGGTGCTGATTGTCACGTCCGGAAAAGACCGGATCGGCAGTCGTTTGCCCCAAGGTGCGGTGTTAGCTTCTTGAGCTGACTTGCCACGGCATACGGATAAGTGAACGAGACGGAAGCGGAGCACTCACACTCATGGGCCGAGCGGAAGAGCGACAAGCGCGGCAGCGCGGCGCGCGCCGGGCATCGCGCGGGCGCCCCGCCGGCGGCGGCAAACCCAAGCGCACGGGCATACGCCGCTTCTTCACGCTGAAGAAGATCCTGGGCACGTTCTTCGGGCTCTGCCTGCTCGGCATGCTCTCGTTCGTCGTCCTCTACATGGTGGTCGACGTGCCCGAGGGCAACGCGGCGGCCAAGCTCCAGAGCAACGTCTACAAGTACAAGGACGGCAAGGTCATCGCCAGGACCGGCGAGCTGAACCGCGAGGTCGTCGACCTGGACAAGGTGCCCAAGGAGGTGCAGCGCACCTTCGTGGCCGCCGAGAACAAGTCCTTCTACAAGGACAAGGGCGTCGACTTCAAGGGCACGGCCCGCGGCCTGATCAACACCGTCACCGGCAAGGGCAAGCAGGGTGGTTCGACCATCACCCAGCAGTACGTCAAGAACTACTACTTGACGCAGGACCAGACGGTGACCCGTAAGTTCAAGGAACTGGTCATCTCGCTGAAGGTGGACCAGAAGAGGAGCAAGGCCGAC
The DNA here is from genome assembly GCF_053606765.1 of Streptomyces sp. NPDC055189. Classification (NCBI taxonomy): domain Bacteria; kingdom Bacillati; phylum Actinomycetota; class Actinomycetes; order Kitasatosporales; family Streptomycetaceae; genus Streptomyces; species Streptomyces sp. NPDC055189. Next base: position 1,758 of record NZ_JBSGSG010000052.1, on the reverse strand, counting down.
ATCCTCGCCGGGTACATCAACACCAGCTACTACGGCCGCGGCGCTTACGGAATCCAGGCCGCCGCCCAGGCGTACTACGGCGTCGACGCCGAGAAGCTGGACGTCTCGCAGGGCGCCTATCTCGCAGCCCTCCTCCAGGCCCCGAGCCAGTACGACTGGACCTCCGCCACGGACGCCAGCAAGAAGCTGGTCAAGGAGCGCTGGAACTACGTGCTCGACAACATGGTCGAGGAGAACTGGCTGTCCGCGAGCGAGCGCGAGGGCCTGACGTTCGACAAGCCGGAGGCGCCCAAGGCCGCGCCCGGCCTCGAAGGCCAGACCGGGTACCTCGTGAAGGCGGCCAAGGACGAGGTCATGAAGGCCGGCCACCTCAGCGAGAAGCAGTTCGACGCGGGTGGCTACTCGATCACGCTCAACATCGACGAGAAGAAGCAGAAGCAGCTCGAAAAGGCCGTCGACAAGAAGCTGAACGACAAGCTCGACCCCGACAAGAGCAAGGCCGACGCCCGGGTGCAGGCGGGTGCCGCGTCCGTCGACCCCAGGACCGGCAAGGTCCTTGCGATGTACGGCGGCAGGGACTACGTGAAGCACTTCACGAACAACGCCACCCGGCGTGACTACCAGCCCGCCTCCACCTTCAAGCCGCTGATCCTGGCCGCCGCCCTGGAGAACGGCGCCAAGACGCAGTCCGGCCAGCCGATCACGGCGAACACGGTCTACGACGGCACCAGCGAGCGCCCGGTCAAGGGTAGCGACGTCGGCTTCGCGCCGCCGAACGAGGACGACAAGAGCTACGGCCCGGTCACCGTCCAGAAGGCGATGAACAAGTCCATCAACTCGGTCTTCGCGCAGATGGGCGTGGACGTCGGCATGGACGACGTCCTGGCGACCGCGGGCAAGCTCGGCATGGACGTCGAGGATCTGCCCGCCGTGCCCGCCCAGACCCTGGGCACCATGGGCGCGAGCCCGCTGGAGATGGCGGGCGTCTACGCCACGCTCGACAACCACGGCAAGAAGGTCACCCCGGCGGTCGTGGCCTCCGTCGAGCACAAGGACCGCACGATCGAACTGCCGGACCCGATCGGCGAGGAGGTCGTCGACCGCGGCACCGCGGACTCGCTCACCTCGGTCCTGACCGGCGTGGTCGACGACGGTACGGGCAGCGCGGTGCGCAGCCCGGTGCAGGACGTGGCGGGCAAGACCGGTACGTCCGACGACAACAAGTCGGCCTGGTTCACCGGCTACACGCCCAAGCTGGTCACCTCCGTGGGTCTCTTCGGCGAGGGCGCCGCGGGAACGGCCGAGCAGAGCAAGCAGGTCTCCATGAAGGGCGCGGGCGGTCTGCCGCGTGTCGACGGCGGCAGCTTCCCGGCGCAGATCTGGGCGGCTTACACCTTCAAGGCGATGGGTTCGCCCAGCGAGTTCGACCTGGACACCTCCATGGGCGCGGCCATCGCACCGCCCCCGGACCCGACGACGACGAAGCCGACGGAGCCGTCGGACGAGACCACGGAGCCGTCGGACGACCCGACCACGGACAAGCCGTCGGACGACCCGACCACGGACAAGCCGACGGACGACCCGACGACGGACGAGCCAACGGACGAGCCCACGGACGAGCCGACGACGGAAGAACCGGACGAGCCGGACCCGTCCGACTCCATCGAGATCCCGGAGAACCCGAACGGGCGGCCGAACGGGCGGACGAACAAGGACTGACGGTCACACTGTCGGATGGCACGGCGAAGGCGCCGGAAG
>NZ_JBSGSG010000051.1:0-68544 GCF_053606765.1 Streptomyces sp. NPDC055189 | reverse complement strand
TGCCAGGATCTCGGCAGATGCGACTGCGGCTTTTCGCGCGCTGAGCGCGCAGTTCCTCGCGCCCCTAAAGGGGCGTTTCTACTGCGCCGCCTTGGCGAGGCCCGCCGCGTACTCCGGCCACCACTGGCCCGCCTTGGGCCCACCGCGACAGGTGCCATCCGACTCACCGGGCCGCTTGATCCACAGGTACGCGTCGACGAGCGGATCGTCAGTCTTAGTAGTGGGCGCCTCGCCGAGCGCACGGCCGGGCGGGTTGCACCAGGTGTCCTTGCCCTTGGTGTACGGGCCGTTGCCGTTGCGGGCGGTGTCGATGACGAACGGCTTGTTGCCGATCTTCGCCGAGAGCTTCTTGCCGAACTCCGTGCTCGCCTCGGTGGTCTGGAAGTTCGAGACGTTCACCGAGAAGCCGTCGGCCTGCTCGACGCCCGACCACTTCAAGGGCTCCCAGAGCGAGTCGGGGTTCTTCCAGCCCGCGTTGCCCGCGTCCAGGTACACCTTGGTGTTCTTCAGGGACTTGAGCTTCCCGATGGCGCCCTTGAGGAGGTCGTACCGCTCCTCGTGGAACTCCTCCGGGGTGCAGTTGTCGACGAGGTGGAGCACGGCGTCCGGCTCCAGGATGACCGTCGCCTTCCGGTCGCCGATGCCCTTGGCGACCTGGTCGACGAACGCGCGGTATTCGTTGCCGTCGGCCGCGCCGCCCTGCGAGTACTGGCCGCAGTCGCGGTGCGGGATGTTGTAGAGGACCAACAGAGCGTCCCTGTCGGCCTTCTCGGCGGCCTCGGTGAAGCCCCGCGCCTGCTCCTCGGCGTTCTCCGGGATGAGCCACTCGGCGACCGGCTGCTCGGCGATCTTCCGGATCAGCTCGGCGTCGTCCTTCTTGCCGTCCTTCTCGTACGCGGTGACCTGCTTGGCCGCGTTGCCTTGAGGATTGACCCAGTACGGATCGGTGCCCTTCGGCTGCTGCTTGACGGGCTGCCCCGACGACTCCTCATTGCCCGAGTCGCCATCGGAGGAGCACCCCGAGAGCAGCAGCGCAGCCCCCGCAAACGCCGCCGCAGCCTTCACCCCCCGTGCCGCGATCCGATGACCGCGGCCGGTGCCTTTGTGGTACATCCACTCCCCCTTGGGTGCACTGTCCGATTCTCAATCCTGACATACACACTGTCGGCTCACGAGGCCCGCCCGCCCGCGACGGATACCTGTTGGAGAGCTGTTACAGCGCGGCGCCGGGGGGTAGGCGCAGGGCGCGGGGTGGCGCTCATGGGGAGGAGACCATGCGGGATCACACCTCAGAATTGCGACTTGCCGAAGTCCTGGTGGAGACCACGAACACCTTGGACGACGACTTCGATCCGGAGCGCTATCTGAGCCGGGTGGCGAGCCACTGCGTGGAGCTTCTCGACGCGTCCGCAGCCGGAGTGATCTTCGAGGCCGAGGGGGCGCCCACGGTCGCCGCGGGGGGCCACCCCGGGGACCTTGCGCTCGGCCTGCTCGGGGCCCAGCACAGCGGCGGCCCCTGTGTGGAGAGCCTCGGCACCGGGCTTCCCGTGCCGCCGGTGCGGCTCACCGATGCCGAACCCGCGGCGCGCTGGCCGGAGTTCACCACGCTGGCCCTGCGCAACGGCATCGGGGTGACCTACGCGATTCCGCTTCTGCAGCGCGAGACCCTGCTCGGCGCGCTCAACGTCTTCCTGCCCGGAACCTCCGGAGTCCCGCGCTCCAAAGGGGAGTTGGGCCTTGCCCGGGCGATCGCCGACGCGGCCGCGCTCGGCCTGCGCAACCACCGTGCCTACACGGAGTACCGAACACTCGCCACACAGCTCCAGGGCGCCCTGACCAGCCGCGTACGCATCGAACAGGCCAAAGGGATACTCGCCGAGCGCTGGCACACCGGCGTGGACGACGCCTTTGACGCACTGCGGCGGTACGCGCGTAGAGAACGGCTGGTCATGGACCTGGTCGCCAAGGAAGTGATCAAGGGGACGCTCGACGACGCGGTGCTGCGCGACAGTTGGCCCGACCCTTCCTGAAGGTCATCCCCGGAACTCCGCCACCAGGGGTGATCACGGAGAGAAAGCGGATCACGACTTGGCGTCATTCCACCCCTAGGCTCCGGCGCTCATCCGTTCTAGAGTCGTCCCAACGGCCCAAGCCCCCGGCCTGAATGACCGTCCATCCCGCAATGCGGGGTTGGCCATCGAACCTCCCGCGCCGGCGCCGGGTTACTCCCGCAGCTCGTGCGCGCGCGGTCGAGGACCAGCCCGGTCGACGGCTCCGGGGGGAGCGGGCCGCCGACCGGGCCGGGTTGTCCCGACACAGGCGTATGCAGGCGTACGCGAGCGTGCGCAGCCGGGCACGCGGGCCGTTGACAGTGTCCATGACCAACTGGGACTCTCCGGGACGACAAGTACATGCATCGAGGCGGCAGTTGGCAGGATTCCGCTAGGAGGCCCTTCGATATGTCACTGCACTCCGCGGCACCGCACACCGACGGCGCGGCAGCGAAGGCCGCCACCGTCCAGACCCGCGACTGGCTCATCGCGTCGGCCGCGGTCATCGTCGCGCTGATCGCGCTCTACGCGGTCTTCATCGACAACGGCTCGCTGATCGCGGCGACCGGCAGCTACCTCCACGAGTTCGCGCACGACGGCAGGCACCTCTTCGGTGCCCCGTGCCACTGACCGGGGACGGACACCGCACCATGCCGCCCCCCTCGTCCTCACGCCCGTCCTCTCCCTCCCCCTCGTCCTCGGCCGTCCTGCCCCTGCTCGGCCGGGGTCTCGTGGCGGGCGGGGCGGCGGGGTTCGCGGCCGGGCTCTTCTCGCTGCTCCTCGCCGAGCCGCTGATGGACCGGGCGATCCGCGCCGAGGAGAAGAGAGCGGCGGCTCAGGAGCACGCGAGCGGCGCCGCGCAGCACCACGAGGAGCTGTTCACGCGCTCGACGCAGCACGCGGGCCTGGTGATCACCGCTGTCGTCGCCGGTCTGGCCGTCGGCATCCTCTTCGCCGTGGCGTACGCCCTGGTGCACCGCCGCGATCCGCGCGCCGCGCCGTGGCCGCGCGCGCTGGCCTTCGCCGGGGCGGCCTTCGTCGCCGTGTCCCTGCTGCCCGGTCTGCGCTACCCGGCGAACCCGCCGGGCGTCGGCGACTCGGCCACGGTCGGCGAACGCCAGGCGCTGTGGCTGGCGTCCGTGGCGATCGGCATTCTCGGCATGTTCCTGGTCAGGCAGGTGTACGTACGTATGTCGGCCAGAGCCGTTCCGGTGCGGCAGATCGCGGCGGCCCTCACGGGCGTCGCCGTCCTGGCCGTGCTCTTCCTGCTCCCGGACAACCCCGACCCGGTCCCGGTCGACGCGAAGCTCCTGTGGGACTTCCGCGTCCTGTCGATCGCCTCGCACGCCCTGCTGTGGGCCGTGCTCGCGGCGGTCTTCGGGGGCCTTGGCCTGCGGGCCGTCCGGGAAGGGGCCGCCAGGGGTGCCACCGTGGGCGCGAGCGCGGCGGGAGTGCCCTCGCGCCCCGGCGCCACCCCTACGGCCCCACCCCCGTGAGATAGGCGGAGACCACGACGTTCGCCGAGTACGTCCTGGTCTCCTTGTCGAACGTGCCGCCGCAGGTGATCAGGCGGAGTTCGGCGCGGCCCTCCTTGTGGGAGCCGTACGCCTTCTTCGCGTCGAAGCGGTCCCGGCTGAGGACCTGGACGTCGTCGACGGTGAACTTCGCGACCGAGCCGTCGTCGCGGGTCACCAGGACCTTCTCGCCGGGGCGCACCGCGCTGAGGTCGTAGAAGACCGCGGGGCGCGTCTCGGTGTCGACGTGGCCCACGAACAGGGAGGTTCCCGCGGCGCCGGGGCGCGTCCCGCCGCCGTACCAGCCGACGGAGCCCGCCTCTTCGAAGGGCGGCGGATCGATGGCGCCGTCCTGGTCGAGGCCGCGGGTGAGCACGGGCGCCCGCACCTTCAGCGAGGGGATCTCGACGCGCTGCGGCCTTGCGGCGCCCAACGGCTCGTGCGCGTCCGGGAGTTCGACGTCGAAGGGGCGGCCCACCGCCGCCACGTCACCGTTCGTGGGCTCCGAGACACCGCCGCGTACGTCGGTGATCTCGCTGCCCCACAGCCAGAGCCCCACGAGCAGCAGCGCCCAGGCGACCCCGGTGAGGAATCGTCCGTGTCCCGCCGGCGTCTCGTCACCCGACATGTCGGTCCCCGCCCGTCACTCGGAGCGGCGCCGGCGGACACTGCGGACCGCCACGGCCACGGCCGCCACCCCGGCGAGCACCAGGCCGATCACCGCGTGCCGGGTGCCGGGGCCCGCCTCCTGGGCGTGCGCGGCCAGCTGCGAGGTGCCGCCGCCGCCCGCGCGGACCGGCGAGACGGGCTCGGTGCGGTGCTGGACGACCTTCACGGTGCCCACGCCCTGGTGGGGGTGGCCGTCGCAGACGACGGTCACGTCGTACGAACCGCTGACGCCGCCCCGGATCTTGGCGGAGCCGTTCAGCGCGTACTTTTCGCCGTCCCTGCCGGTGAGCTTCGCGTCGCCCTCGAACGCCCCGGAGCCCGCCGACCCGGTCGTCCCGTCGCAGCCCGTGACGCTGATCTCCACCTCGGCGCCGGGAGCGGCGTCGGCCGGGGTGACCGTGGCGTGCACCTTGTCCTGCTCATGGGCGTGTGCGGGGGCCGTGACGGCGACGGGGAGCGCGGCGAGGACGGCCGCCCCGGCTATGCCACGAAGGGTGAGTGATCCTCTACGCATCGTGAACCTCCTGTTCCGAGGTTCACGCGCGGCTTCGGGTCACGCCTCCCGCGTGCGGCAAACGGGTGACGTCAGACGCGGTCGACCAGGTCGGCGATGGAGTCCACGACGTTGGACGGCCTAAACGGGTACTGGTCGATGTCGTCCCTGGTGGTGAGGCCCGTGAGGACCAAGAAGGTCTCCATTCCGGCCTCGAGACCGGCGAGGACGTCGGTGTCCATGCGGTCGCCGATCATGGCGCTGGTCTCGGAGTGCGCCCCGATGGCGTTGAGCCCGGTCCGCATCATCAGGGGGTTCGGCTTCCCGGCGAAGTACGGGCTGCGCTTCGTGGCCTTGGTGATCAGCGCGGCGACGGCGCCCGTGGCGGGCAGCGGCCCTTCGGTGGAGGGTCCGGTCTCGTCCGGGTTCGTGCAGATGAAGCGGGCACCGCCGTTGATGAGCCGGACGGCCTTGGTCATGGCCTCGAAGGAGTAGGTGCGGGTCTCGCCGAGCACCACGTAGTCCGGGTCGTGGTCGGTCAGGACGTACCCGATGTCGTGCAGGGCGGTGGTGAGCCCCGCCTCGCCGATGACGTACGCCGTGCCGCCGGGGCGCTGGTCGTCCAGGAACTTCGCGGTGGCCAGGGCCGAGGTCCAGATGTTCTCGACGGGCACTTCGAGGCCCATGCGGGTCAGGCGGGCCTGGAGGTCGCGCGCGGTGTAGATGGAGTTGTTCGTCAGGACCAGGAAGGGCTTGCCGGACTCGCGGAGCTTCTTGATGAAGGAGTCGGCGCCGGGGATCGGAACGCCCTCGTGGATGAGCACGCCGTCCATGTCGGTGAGCCACGATTCGATGGGCTTGCGCTCTGCCATGGGGTGCACTCCTGCGTCTTCGATGAACGGGTGGAGCTCGGGGTGAGCTGTGGGGCGCCGGGACGGCTCTGTGCCGGCGCCCCTCAGCCTAATCAGGATGCGGTGATCGTGAACCCCTCGATCATCGGTCAGCTTCCGGTCGCCGACTTCCAGTCCTCCACGTACGCCTGGAGGTTCTTCGCGATGTCGGACCAGTCCGGCTCGAAGACCTCGACCCCGTCGACGATCTTGTCGAGCGCGACCGCGTTGGCGTCGGTGGCCTTGATGTCCTTGCGGGCCGCGAAGCCGCCGCCGATCTCGCTGACCTGCTGCTGGGCCTTCTGGCCGAGGAGGTAGTCGAGGAACTTCTTGGCGTTGGCGGAGTGCGGGGCCTTGTTGACCAGTCCTGCCGCGTAGGGCAGCGCGAAGGTGGTCGGCTTCTTGCCCTCCTTGGCGGGGAACCAGATGCCGAGGTTGGGCATGTCCTTGGACTGGGCGTAGTTCATCTGGACGTCGCCGTTGGCTGCGAGGAGTTCGCCCTTGTCGACCTTGGGCGCGAGCTTGCCGGTGGAGGCGGAGGGCCCGACGTTGTTCGTCTGGAGCTTCTCCAGATAGTTCATGGCGGGCTTCTTGCCGCCGAAGTCGTGCATCGCCTTGATGAGCACGGCGGTCCCGTCGCCCGCGACACCGGGTGTGGAGTACTGGACCTTGTCCTTGTACGAGGCTTCGGTGAGGTCCTCCCAGGTCTTGGGCGCCTTGCCGCCGCCGAGTTCCTTCTTGTTGTAGATGAAGCCGAAGTAGTTGTTCACGACGGAGGTCCACTTGCCGTCGGGGGCCTTGTCGGCGCCGTCCACCTGGTCGGAGCCCTCGGGCTTGTAGGCCTGGAGGAGGCCCTTCTCGTCGGCCTGCTGGATGAACGGCGGCAGGGTGATGATGACGTCGGCCTGCGTGTTGGACTTCTCGCGGACGGCGCGCTGCACCATCTCGCCGGAGCCGCCCTCGACGTAGTTCACCTTGATGCCGGTCTTCTTCTCGAAGTCCTTGAAGACCTGGTCGTACCAGCCGTCGCCGTTCTCGCCCTTGAGGCCGTCGGCGCTGTAGACGGTGACCTCCTTGGCGTCGGAGGCGGAGGATTCACCGCCGCACGCGGTGAGGGAGCCTGCGAGGACGAGGCTGCCGGAGAGGGCGGCGAGCGTGCGGGTGCGGGGGTGACGCGACATGACGTTTCGTACTCCTTGAAGAGGTCAGCGGTAGGAGGCGCGGGTGCGGATGCGGGAGACGCCGAAGAGGACGAGCAGCGTGGCCGCCATCAGGACCACCGCGACGGCCGCGCCGGTGAAGAGGGAGCCGCGGTCGGTGGCCGCGTAGATCTGCACGGGCAGCGGCATCCAGTCCGGCGGGTAGAGCATCATCGTGGCGCTCAGTTCGCCCATGGAGAGCGCGAAGCACAGGCCCGCGGCCGCGGTGAGCGACGGCAGCAGGAGCGGCAGCTTCACCTTCCACAGGACGTACGAGGGCCGGGCGCCGAGCGAGGCGGCGGCCTGTTCGTACGCCGGGTCGAGTCGGACGATGGCAGCCGAGACCGACTGGTAGGCGAACGCCGTGACAAGAATGGTGTGCGCGAGGATCACGATCCAGCGCGTGCCGTTGAGGATCATCGGCGGCTTGCTGAACGCGACGAGGACCGCGAGCCCGACGACGACGGACGGCACGGCCACCGGCAGCACGAAGAGGGTGTCGAGAAGACGCTTTCCCCCCTTCTTCAGGGAGGCCGCGGCGAGCGCCGCCCAGGCCCCGACGGTCAGCGCGAGCAGGCTCGCGCCGACGGCGGTGACCAGGCTGGTGGTGAGCGCCTTGAGTGATTCTCCGCGGGTGGCGGACTCGTAGTGCCCCGTGGTGAATCCGGAGGGAAAGGCGCCGGACCAGTGCGAGGAGAACGAGGCGGCCAGGATCACGAGGAGGGGCAGCGCGAAGAGGGGAAGAAAGAGGACGAGGAAGAGAGCCCGGGTGGCCAGTTTTCCCTTGCGGCTATGCACCAACACGACGGCTCACCACCCGGTAGATGCTGTAAAGGCCCACGGAGATCGCGATGTTGACCACGGCGACGACACAGGCCGCCGGATAGTCGGATTCGAGAATGGCTTTGCTGTAGACGAGCATGGGAAGGGTCGTGACCCCTTTCGCCCCGGTGAAGAGAACAATCCCGAACTCGTTCAGACACATGACGAGTACGAGGCTGCCGCCGGCGGCGAGGGCGGGCAGCGCCTCGGGCAGGATGACCCGCCGGACGATACGGCCGGGCTTCGCGCCGAGGCTCGACGCGACTTCCAACTGCGCGGTGTCGATCTGCGAGAACGCGGCGAGCAGCGGGCGCATCACGAAGGGCGTGAAGTACGTGATCTCGGCGAGGAGAACGCCCCACGGTGTGGTGAGGAACTGGAAAGGCCCCTCGGCGGCCCCGGTCGCGTCCGTCCACATTCCGTTCGCCATCCCCTTGGTGCCGTAGATGAACAGCAGGGCGAGGGTGATGAGAAAGGACGGAAAGGAGAGGAAGACATCGATGAACCGGGCGACGGCCTTCCCGCCGGGAAACGGCACGAAGGCGATGATCAGCGCGAGCGCGAACCCCAGCACGAGACACCCGACCGTGGCCCCGACGGCCAGCCACACGGTGGTCCCGAGCGCCTCCCGGAACGCCTCGGAGGCGAAGACGTCGGAGTAGGGCTGGAGGGAGGTCCCGCCCGTGTCGGGCTGAACGGACTGCTGGACGACCAGGGCGAGGGGGTAGAGGAAGAAGAGAGCGAGGGCGGCGACGGGGGGCAGGGCCCAGAGGAAACGGGGCACGCGCCGCTTGGGCTGTTCCCTCTGTGGGCAGGCGTTCCGCAGGGCGGAACGGGTGGGCACAGCCTGCAACCCCGGTTCAGCTTCAAAGAGGCGTCCGCCAGAGCTAGCCATCGGCCACCCCCGCGGACAGCAACACGGCGTCTTCGGGTGCGAAATGCAGCGTGACCTCGTCACCAACACCCGGCGGCGACCGAAGCTCCCGCAGGTCCGCCTTGACCCGCTCCCCGGCGACATCGACGTACAGCCGATGGGTAGCACCGCGCCACTGCACCTCGGCGACTCTGCCCTTCAAAGAATTGGGCCCCTCCCCCAGGCCGACCAGATGCGGCCGCACGCACAACGTGGCAGTGGCGCCCTCAGCCGCATCCCCCGTATCGACCTTCAGGTCGGTCCCTCCGAAGGAGACACCCCCCGAGCCGACGGTGACCGGAAGCAAATTGGCGTTCCCCACAAAAGACGCGGTGAACTCGGTCCGAGGCGCCCGATAAAGCTCCTGCGGAGTACCGCAGTCCTTCAGACAAGCCTTGTCCATGACGGCAATGCGATCCGCAAGGGTAAGCGCCTCGACCTGGTCATGGGTGACGTACAAAATCGAGACGTCGGGCAACTCCCGGTGCAACCGGGCAAGTTCCCCCAGCATCCCCGACCGCAACTGCGCATCGAGCGCGGAAAGCGGCTCGTCGAGCAACAACACCCCCGGCCGAATGGCCAGCGCCCGCGCGATGGCGACCCGCTGCTGCTGCCCACCGGAAAGCTCCCGGGGATACCGCGCGGCGTAGGAAGCCATGCCCGTCATTTCGAGCGCCTCGGCGACCCGCCCCGGAATCTCGGACTTGGGCACCTTCTGCGCCTTCATGCCGAAGGCGACGTTCTTGGCGACCCGCATGTGCGGAAAGAGCGCGTACTGCTGGACGACCATCCCGATCCCCCGCTGATACGGCGGAAGACCGGTGACATCGCGCTCCCCGATGAACACCCGCCCGGAGGCCGGCCGCACGAACCCGGCGACGGCCCGCAGCGCGGTCGTCTTCCCCGAGCCCGAGGGGCCGAGCAGGGCCATGACCTCGCCGGGCTCGACGGTCAGGTCGAGCGAGTCGAGGACGGTGTTCTTGCCGTAGGCGACCGAGACGTTCTCGAAGCGAATGCCGCTGCGTACGGACACGGGGGCGGCGGCGCTCACTCGCCGACACCCCTGAGCAGGCGGGGCAGTTCGGCGACGGAGCCGAGGACGTGGGTGGCTCCCGCCGCCCGCAGCGCCTCGGCGTCATGCGCCCCGGTGAGTACCCCGGCGACCACACCGGCCCCGGCCCGCACCCCGCTCTTCATGTCGTACGCCGTATCGCCCGCGACGGCGATCTGCCGTACGTCGTCCACCGCCCCCGTCCGCAGGAAGGCGCTGAGCACCATGTCCGGGTACGGCCGCCCCCGGCCCCCCGCGTCGGCGGGACACAACGTCAGCTCGACCAGGTCACGCCAGCCAAGCGCGGCGAGGATGGCGTCCTGCGTGACCCGGGCGAAGCCGGTGCTGAGCACCACGGTCCGCCCGTCGCCCCGCAGTTCCTCGATGGCCTCCCTGGCCCCGGCGACCGGCGCGATCCGGCCGCCGTCGACGAGTTCCCCGTACGCCTTCTCGAAGGCCACGTTGCCCCGCTGGGCGAGATCCTCGTCGCCGAACAGGTGCCGGAAGACGGAGATCTTCGACTCGCCCATGGTGGCGCGTACGTAGTCCAGCTTCTCGGTGTGATCGGCGGAGCCCGGCTCGACGCCGAGTTCCCGTGCGGCGGCGGAGAAAGCCTCCTCGACGAGCCCGCCGTCCGCGACGGTCGTACCGGCCATGTCGAGCACGACAAGCCCGCAGCGCTCGTTCACCATGTTTTCTCGCAACTCCCTCACCATCCCAACTCGTCGGCGGTCTTCTCGGCGATCGCGGGCGAGCACGTCATGCCGCGCCCGCCGGGCCCGGTGACCAGCCACACGCCCTCGCGCACCTGCTGCCGGTGCACGACGCGGGCCGTGTCGACGCACTGCGCGTACACCCCGGCCCAGCGCCGCCTGATCTTCGGCAGCGGGCGGCCCAGGAAGCCCTCGACGACCTCGGCCAGGTGGTCGTAGGGGTCTTCGAGGGTGTCGAAGGCGAAGGGGTGCTCGTACTCGTGGGTGTCGCCGATGGTCAGGCCGCCGTCCTTGCGCTGCACCATCAGGAGCTGCATCTTGTGCGCGGCGGCGGTCGGGGTCTGTGCCTGCCCGGCGTTGAGCGCGTCCAGGGCGTCCGACTTGTACGCCGGGTAGTAGCGGAAGCTGTCCGCGTCGGCGACGGAGGTGGTGAGCGCCTCGCCGAGGGGCTCGGTCTGCATCATCTGCAGCCGTACGCGGCGCACGGGCAGGTCGGGTCCGGCCAGCTCGCGGACGAGGCCGCCGAGCCAGGCGCCGGTGGCGAGCACGACGACATCACCGGCGTGTACGTCGCCGTGGTCGTCGCGCACCGCGCTCTCGCCGACGACTTCGCGGACTTCGCGGCCGGGCAGGAAGGTGTAGCGGGGGGATCGCAGCAGGGCTTCCCGGAGCCGGAGCTGTGCGGTGCGCGGCTCGACGGCGGCGTCCCGCTCGCACCACAGGCCGGCGGTGAACTCACCGCGCAGCGCCGGGTTGAGGGCACGGGCCTCGTCGGCGTCGAGCAGCTTGTAGCCGCGGGCCGCCGCGTCGGGGCGGGCGAGGGCGGCTTCGGCGACCGAGCGCTCGCGTTCGTTGCGTACGAGGGTGAGGGAGCCGTTGGCGCGGAAGCCGATGCCCTCCACCCTCGCGCCTATCTCCTCCCACAGTTCGCGGGCCCGCAGGGCGGTGTCGAGCTCCTCGCCCCCGGCACGGCCGCTCACCCATATCTGCCCGAAGTTGCGCAGCGAGGCTCCACGGGCCTCGCTCTCTCGCTCGATCTGTACGACCTCGTGGCCGCGTTCCACTGCGTGCCAGGCGTGCATGGTTCCCACCACGCCGGCTCCTACGACGATGACTCTCACGGCGGCAACGCTGCTGGGGGCGGGTGACCCGCCGCGGTCGAGTCGGCAACGGGACGGTGAACGGCCACCCAAGCTTGGACCAGACCCGTTACGCTTCCGTTATCGATGGCGCCCGTAGGAAGGAGCGGAAGTTCACGAACCGCCGCTGCCCAGATGGGTGGTGAAGGAGAACCGGTCGCCCCGGTAGAGGGTGCGGACGCGCTCCAGCGGGTGGCCGGCGGTGTCGCGCGAGACGCGGTGGATGAGCAGCATGGGCAGCGCGGGCGGGGTGCCGATGAGCAGGGCCTCGCGCGGGGTGGCGAGCACCGTTTCGATGCGTTCGTCGGCGTCGCCGAAGGAGATGCCGAGTTGGTCGCGGAGGTAGGCGTAGAAGGAGGAGTCGGGCTCGAAGTCGCGGTCGAGCGCGGGGACGCGGGCCACGGCGACGTACGTACTCTCGAGTCCGACCCGCTCGTCGTCGGCGAGCAGCACGCGCTCCATGTGCCAGACGGGCTCGCCCTGCCCGACCCCGATCTCGGCGGCGAGGGCCGCGGGGGCGGGAAAGCGGTCAAGTGAGATGAGATTTCGCCCCGGGGTACGCCCTTGCCGCCGCACCCCTTCCGTATAACTCGCGAGAGACAGCGGCTGCTCCAGCTTGGGCCCCGCGACGACGGTGCCGCGCCCCTGCCTGCGCAGCCGCCCTTCGAGCAACAACTCCCGCAACGCCTGCCGCACGGTCTCCCGGGCGACTTCGTACCGCTCGGCGAGATCCCGCTCGGTCGGCAGCGTCTGCCCGTCCCCCAACTCCCCTATCAACTCGGCGATCCTGGCCTTCACCGCGTAGTACTTCGGGATACGGCCGTGCTCGGGGATGCCGGAGCGGATGGGGGCGCCGGGGGCCTGGTCGAGCAGGTGGGCGGGAGGGCGCGGGGGGTTCTGCGGGGAGTTCGGGTTGTCCACCCGGGGATGTTCGCAGACGGATGTGAACGGGTGGGTGAACGGAGGGTGGGGGGCGGTAGCTCTTCGTCGGGGCGGGGCTGGCGGCTCCGCGTGGCGGCAAGGGGGGGCGGGGACCAGGGTGAACGCGCGGCGGCTGGACACCAAGGGCCCGCCTCTGCGCCCCGGTGGGGGCGCAGGGACGCGGTGGGGGCGCAGGGACGCGGTGGGGGCGCCGGGGGCCATCCTGCCCTCGCGACGGCATGAGCGCCCGGGGCCCGCCCTCGCGCGACAGCCGGGTCGCTGCGGTCCAGCCCGCACAACGGCACAGGTGCCGAAGGACTGCCTCCGCGCCGGCAGGGGGGGGCGGGGTCAGCGTTTCCGGGCGGCCCGGAGGCGCCGGGTGCCTGTGATGAGGGCCCAGCCCGCGGCGAACAGGGCGCAGGCGATGGCGGTGACGCCGAGCAGGGCGCGGGGGCCCGTGGCGGCGAGTTCGTCGGCGTACGAGGAGCCGTCGCCGTCGATGCGTTCACGCCCTCCGCCGCTGCCTCCTCCGTTCCGGCCCGCGTCCACGCTTCCTTCGGGTTCCTTCTCGGTGCCGTCGTCGCGGGTGTCACCCACGCCGCCCGTGTCGCCGGTGGCGCCGTCGCCCTCGATGCCGAACGGATAGTCGTCGGACTCCCCGACCCAGTCGCCGTCGTTGTCCCGTCGCTGGACGACGGCGGCGGAGATCACGGCGTGCTCGGACCTGGCCTCGGAGGTGAAGGAGAGCCGCACCTTGACGGTGCGGGTCTTGCCCGCCTTGACCGTGAAGCCGGGGAATCCGTCGTCGAAGACGCCGACGTTCTCGTCCCGGTCCGTCCGCTCGAAGCCCACGGTCCGCCACCGCTCGCCGTCGCGGAACTCCAACTGGACCTGCCGGGGCCGCAGCTCGCGTTCCTTGTCGACGATGACGACGACGGGGTGGATGTTGCCGCAGGTGCCACGCGTGGTGTTGGCCAACTCGACGGACCAGCTCCGGTAACCGCCGCCGGCCTCGTAGGTCGGGGGCCCGCCCCGGATCCGCGTACCGATGGGGAAGTCCTCACCGGTGGGGGCGGAACAGGTCGGGGGCTGGGCCGCCTGCGGCTGCGGCAGGGCCACCGCGCCAGCCGCCTGCGGCTGAGGCTGAGGCAGGGCCACCGCGCCGCTCACCGGCAACCCTTGCGCGGCGGCAACCGGAACCACTCCGGACGCGAGGGCTGCGGCGGCGGTGATGCCGGAGGCGAGAGAGCGGCGGAGTCGCATGTGGGGCCTTTGCTGAGCGCGGAGCGGGCGGGCAGGGCGGGAGCGGGGGCCGTATGACAGGGGTCATGGCCCGCGACCCTGCCACCCCGCGCCCCCTCACCACCCCCGCGACAACCCCGTACACCCGACTGGACCGCGCAAGTCCCTCCTATCAGCTGACTTTCCGTTAAATACGGCTGACGGGGCGAGTGGTGGCATTGGTTCGGTCGATGCTGATGGGGTTAGCGGCGGCGTCCGTGTGGTTAACGCTGACCGGGCGAGCTGCGGCATCGGCTGGGTCGATGCTGACCGGGCGAGCGGTGGCATCCGTGAGGTCGGCTCTGACCGGGTGAGCGGCAGCATCCGCGCGGTCGAGGCCGGCCAGGTGAGCGGTGATGTCCGTCTGGTCGACGCTGACGGGCGA
Source organism: Streptomyces sp. NPDC055189 (assembly GCF_053606765.1). Taxonomy (NCBI): domain Bacteria; kingdom Bacillati; phylum Actinomycetota; class Actinomycetes; order Kitasatosporales; family Streptomycetaceae; genus Streptomyces; species Streptomyces sp. NPDC055189. The sequence continues at coordinate 54,503 of NZ_JBSGSG010000051.1, read as the reverse complement.
ACGGTGGCATCGGCGTGATTGACGCTGACCGGGCGAGCGGCAGCATCCGTGAGGTCGGCTCTGACCGGGCGAGCGGCGGCATCTTGCGGCCGACGCCGACCAGCCGAACGGCAGCATCCGCGCGGCCGAGGCCAGACAGGCGAGCGGTGATGTCCGTCTGCTCGACGCTGACGGGTGAGCAGTGACATCGGCGTGGTCGACGCCGGCCAGGCGAGCGGTGACATCGGCGTGATCGACGCCGGCCAGGCGAGCGGTGACATCGGCGTGATCGACGCCGCCCCGACGAGCGGCAGCACCCGTGCGGTCGGCCAGGCGGCTTGCTACCCCCGCCCCACCGCGAACGCCACATCCGCTCGCCCGAACACCGGGGCGAGGACCAGCTGTGCCGCGCCCTCCGCCACGCCCCGCTCGCCCCCGGACGCCACGGCGACCGGGACCTCCCTGCCTCCGCCGCCCCGCCGGGCGCGTTCCGCGACGACCGCTCCCACTCCTCGTACGAAGCGCTCCTCGTCCGCGAGTACGACCCGGCCGCCGATCAGTACGAGGTCGATGTCGAGCAGGCTGACCAGGTTCCCCGCCCCCGCCCCGAGGACCCGCGCCGCCTCGTCCAGATCTCCCCGCGCGACCGCCGCAAGGCACAGCGCCTCGATACAGCCGCGGTCGCCGCACCCGCACTCCGGGCCGTCCAACTGGATCACCTGGTGACCGAACTCCCCCGCCCCGGTTCGCGCTCCGCGATAGAGGCCTCCGCCCAGGACGAGGCCCGCGCCGAGCCCCGTCCCTAGGTGCAGATACGCGAACGACTCCGCCACCCCGCCGAGCGCGAGCCCGAGCGCGGCGGCGTTCGTGTCCTTGTCCACGACCACCGGCAGCCCGAGCCGCCCGGCGAAGGCGTCCCGCAGCTCAAAGCCGTCCCACGCGGGATATCCGGTGACGCGGTGCAGGATTCCCTCGGAGTGGTCGAGCGGCCCTGGCAGCGCGACCCCGACGCCGAGCAGCCCTGCACCCGCCCGCGCACCAACATCAACACCCGCATCAGCCGACGGCACCTGATCCCCGATCAGGCCCCGCACCGCCCCCACCGCCACGTCCACCACCGCCTCCGCACCGGCGGCGAACTCCAGCGGCGCCCGTCGTTCCGCGACCACGCGGCCCGTCAGGTCGGCGAGGACCGCCGTCAGCTCGTCGCGGTCCAGGTGCAGCCCCACCGCGTGGCCCGCGTCCGGCACGAGCCGCAGCAGCGTCCGCGGCTTGCCGCCCGTCGACGCCCGCCGCCCAGCCTCCGCCGCGAGCCCCTCCGTACGAAGCCGCGCGGTGATCTTGCTGACGGCCTGCGGCGTGAGCCCGGTCCGCTCGGCCAGTTCGAGGCGGCTTATGCCGGCCTCGCCCGCCGTGCGCAGCAGGTCGAGCACGAGGGCGGCGTTGTGCCCGCGCAGCGCGAGGAGGTTCACCCCGGCACCCGTCCTGCCCCCGCTGCCACCACTGCCCTCACTTCCACCGCTGCCGCCACTCACCGAGCCACTACCGCCTTCGACCCCCGCATCAGTCCTGTTCACACCCCCCATTGTCGCGCGCGCTTGCGCTTTGGCAACAGCGTTGCTTAAGTGGAACGCATGACTGGTACAGGCTCAGGCGCCCCCGGACCTCACGGCTCCCCGCTACGCGTAGCCCTCATCGGATACGGCCTCGCGGGCTCCGTCTTCCACGCCCCGCTGATCGCCGCCACCGAGGGCCTCACCCTCGACACGGTCGTCACGTCGAACCCCGAGCGCCAGGCGCAGGCCCGCGCCGAGTTCGGTGACGAGCTGCGCTTCGCCGCATCGGCCGACGACCTGTGGGCCCGCGCGGGCGAGCTCGACCTGGTGGTGATCGCGTCCCCGAACAAGACGCACGTCGCGCTCGCGACTGCCGCCCTCAAGGCGGGCCTCCCGGTCGTCGTGGACAAGCCCATCGCGGGCACGGCCTCCGAGGCCCGCGAGCTCGCCGCACTCGCCGACGACCGCGGCCTTCTGCTCTCCGTCTTCCAGAACCGCCGCTGGGACAACGACTTCCGCACTCTCCAGCAGCTCATCGCCGAGGGCGAGCTCGGCGACGTATGGCGCTTCGAATCCCGCTTCGAGCGGTGGCGTCCGCAGCCCAAGGGCGGCTGGCGCGAGTCCGGAGACCCCGAAGAGATCGGAGGTCTGCTCTACGACCTCGGGTCCCACGTCGTCGACCAGGCGCTCGTACTCTTCGGCCCCGCGCAGACCGTGTACGCCGAATCCGACGTCCGCCGCCCCGGCGCCGAGGCCGACGACGACACGTTCATCGCCATCACGCACACGGGCGGCGTCCGCTCGCACCTGTACGTGAGCGCCACCACCGCCCAGCTCGGCCCGCGCTTCCGCGCGCTCGGCTCGGCGGCGGGCTACGTGAAGTACGGCCTCGACCCGCAGGAAGCCGCGCTCCGCGACGGCAAGCGGCCCGCGAACGAGGACAGTTGGGGCGAGGAACTCGAATGCATGTGGGGCCGGGTCGGCTCCGGCGAGTCCCCGCTGACCGGCGGCGGCAACCCGGTCAAGACGCTGCCGGGCGACTACCCCGCGTACTACGCGGCCGTGGCGGCAGCCCTCCGCGGCACCGGCGACAACCCCGTCTCCGCGTACGAGGCCGCGTCGGCGCTCGACGTCCTTGAGGCGGCGCGCCGCTCGGCCCGCGACGGTGTGACGGTGGTCGTATGACGACCCCCGCCGTACCGACCGTGGAGGAGCTGGAGACCCAGGAACTCCGCCTGGTCCTGCCCCACTTCACGTACGAGGACGCCTGGGCACTCGGCACCCTCCTGGTCGACCTGGCCCGCGAGCGCCAGGCCCCGGTGGCCATCGACATCACCCGCGGCGGCCAGCAGCTCTTCCACGCGGCGCTGCCCGGATCGACCCCGGACAACGACGCCTGGATCGCCCGCAAGCGCCGCGTCGTCGAGCGCTACGGCTGCTCGTCGTTCCTGGTCGGCACGCGATTCCGTGCCAAGGGGACGACGTTCGAGGACTCCTCGCGCCTGGACCCGGACGTGTACGCGGCGCACGGCGGCGCGTTCCCCATCGCGGTACGGGGCGCGGGCGTGATCGGCACGGTGGTGGTCTCGGGCCTCCCGCAGGCGGCGGACCACGCGCTGGTGGTGGAGGCGCTGGAACGGTTCGTGTGAGCGGGGGCGCCCCGTAAGGGGCGCGGGGAACTGCGCGACAAGCCACGACGCACCCGCAGACGGCGCCGGCGGAGGCTCCCTCCGCCGACGCCACTCGGGGCGCGACAAGGAATCGCCGCGCCCCCGCCCCGAAGGGCTACGCGTCCTTGAGTTCCTGGCGCTGCCGACCGAGCCCGTCGATCTCCAGCTCCACCACATCCCCGGCCCGCAGATACGGCTTCGGCTCCGGCTGCCCCATGGCAACCCCCGCCGGCGTACCGGTGTTGATGACATCACCGGGGTACAGGGTCATGAACTGGCTGACATACCGAACCACTTCCGCCACCGGGAAGATCTGCTGGGCCGTGGTCCCGTCCTGCTTGAGCTCGCCGTTGACCCAGAGCTTGAGGGACAGCGCCTGCGGGTCGGGGACCTCGTCCGCCGTCACCAGCCACGGGCCCAGCGGGTTGAACGTCTCGCAGTTCTTGCCCTTGTCCCACGTGCCGCCGCGCTCGATCTGGAACTCACGCTCCGAGACGTCGTGCGACACCGCGTACCCGGCCACGTGCGCGAGCGCCTCGGCGTCCGACTCCAGGTAGCGCGCGGTGCGCCCGATGACGATCGCGAGCTCCACCTCCCAGTCGGTCTTCACCGACTTGCGCGGCACCAGGACGGTGTCCTCGGGGCCCACCACCGTGTCCGCCGCCTTGAAGAAGATGACGGGCTCGGTGGGCGGAGTGGCCCCGGTCTCGGCCGCGTGGTCGTGGTAGTTCAGCCCGATACACACGACCTTGCCGATCCGGCCCACCGGCGGCCCGACCCGCAGCCCCTCCGCGACGAGCACGGGCAGGTCGCCCGACTCGGCGGCGGCCCGCACCCGGTCGAGGGCTGCCGTGTCGGCGAGCAGCGCCCCGTCGATGTCCGTGACGGTCCCTGCCAGGTCCCGCAGCGTGCCTTCGGCGTCGAGCAGCGCGGGGCGCTCGGATCCCGCCGTACCGACTCGCAGCAGCTTCATGGTCAATCTCCCTTTGGTCGAGCGCGACCGGTCCGCCTTGACCGCCCGCGTGGCCCGGCCGATGGGTTGCGGCCATCGGAGGATTGGAAGATCCTCCAAGGTCGCCGTCCATCCCGCAAGACCCTGTTCACGGACCGGACCGTTACCCATCGGTAGGACAGACGGTCACCCTGGGGTAGGCAAGACGGTCACCCGGCGGCAGCCAGCGCCCCGGCGCCGATCGGCACATCGCGGTAGAGAACGGCCCGCTCGATCGCGCTCCAGGTGGTGCTGGTGACGACGTACAGCGCGGCGGCCAGCGGCACGAAGGCGACGGTGAACAGCGTCATGAACGACATGAACGGCATGACCTTGGTGATCGCACCCATGCCGGGCACCTGCTGGGCATCGGCGCCGCCGGTCGCGGGCCCGGCCGCAGCCGCGGCCATCTGCTTCTTCGTACGCCGGAAGTTGAAGGTCGCGACGGCGGCCACGATCGCGAAGAGCGCGAGGTAGACGAGCCCCTGCGCCCCGAAGACCCCGCCGTCGCCGAGCGCGTCCGCCCACCGCCCGCCGAGCGGCGCCTCGAACAGCTTGTGACCGAGCAGCGCGTTGGCCTCGCCGCCGATGCTGGAGTTCGAGAACAGGTGGTAGAGCAGGAAGAACGCCGGCAGCTGGAACAGGCTGGGCAGGCACCCGGAGAGCGGCGAGACCTTCTCCGCGCGGTGCAGTTCGAGGACCGCCTTCTGCAGCTTCTCGGGGTTCTTGGAGTGCTTCTTGCGCAACTCGGCGATCTGCGGGTTCAGCCTGGCGCGCGCCTTCTGGCCGCGGGCCGACGCCCGCGACAAGGGGTGGACGAGGAGTCGTACGCAGGCGGTGAAAAGGATGATGGCGGCGGCCATCGCGGAGGCGTGGAAGACGGGTTCGAGCAGATCGGCGATGGAACCGACCAGGTCAGCGAACAGGGACATGAAACCGGACATGGAGAAGCCCTCCGGGGGTCTCGTCGTGCCGAGGAGAAAAGAGAGTCGAGCTGGCGCTCTTTCGGCGTGACGGCCCGCGCGGGGGGCTAGGTCAGTCGGTAGTTCCCTGAACGGGAAATCGGGAAATCGGGAAATCCCCTACGCGGCCGTCATGACGAGACGGCCCGGTGCTCGGGGTCGCCTGCGCCCGGAGGCGTCGGGATCGCGCTGCGGCAGGAACGCCGTGCGCTTCTCGCGGTCGCGGATGGCCGTACGTACCCGGGTGCGGGGCACGGCGGGTGCGCAACGCGCGGCGATCAACGAGCAGACGGCGAGCGCGGAGCCCGCGGCGGCGGTCGCGGCGAGCGCGACGGCGGCGGTGAGGCTGCTCGCGTCGAGGAGGACGACCTCGACGAGGAGGAAGAGAAGGAGGCCGGTGGGGCGGAGGGCGGTTTTCCAGCTGCGGATCACGTCCTGCATCGCTTCTCGCCCCCTCTCCTTGCGGTCCCGGTTCGAATTCCTCGCGCGCCTGTACGACGTATCGCGTACTGCCGTTATACAGGATCCGTCTCGACGGCCGTAAGGAGCCTTCGGGGCGTGAGCAGCGCCCGGCTGACCGGATCGGACGGGTCCGGATCGAGCCCCGGACCGGGCACCATCTCGACGTCCTCGACGGGTACCAGGATTCCGCAGGCCGGGCATTCACCGACGACGCCAAGCTCCGTGCCGCACGTCACATGCCGGAAGTACCGCAGCGGTTCGGTGTCCGAGAAGTTCTCGCGTCCCCAAGCGCCGAGCACGCGCAGCGCCGGCCAGAGGCCGCGGCCCCGCTCCGTGACGACGTACTCGTGACGCGCGGGCGCCTGCGCGCACGGCCGCTTCTCCAGGACGCCGGCCGCGGTGAGCGACTGGAGGCGCGAGGCGAGGACCGCGCGGGGGATGCCGAGGTGCACGAGGAAGTCGTTGTAGCGCCGCACCCCGTAGAGCGCGTCGCGGACGACGAGCAGCGTCCAGCGCTCCCCGACGACCTCCAGGGCGCGGGCGATGGAGCACTCCTGCCCCGCGTAGTCCTTGCCGAGAGCCATGGGTCCACCTTAGCGACTTTACGACTTCCAGGTTCAGTGAATGAACTTTAGCTGCTACGGTCGGCACATCGCTACAGGTTCAATGAATGAACCTCACTTCGCGGACTCTGATGCCCCTGGAGGAGCAGGCCATGTCCCCATCACCACGGCTGGAACACACCGCGGTCACCGAGGCTCCCGTGGCGGCACCGGCCGCACGCGCACCCGCGGCCCGCCCGCGCCCCGGCGCCACACTCGCCGTCACCAGCGCGGCAACGGCCGTGGCCCTGATGACGTACACCGCGCCGATGGTCACGCTCCCGGACACGGCCGCGTCCCTGCACACCCCGCTCTCCGCGCAGGCCTGGCTGCTCAACGGCACCCCGCTGGGCCTGGCCGCCCTGCTCCTGGTGGCGGGCAGCCTCGCCGACGACTACGGCAGGCGCCGGATCTTCCTCGCCGGTACGGCGGCACTCGGCATCACCACCGCCCTCGGCGCGCTCGCGACCTCGACGTGGCTCTTCACGCTCGCCCGCGTGGCACAGGGCGCGGCGAGCGCGGCGATCCTGGCGGCCAGCCTCGGCCTGCTGGTGCACGCCTTCCCGGCGGGCCCCGGCCGCATCAGGGCGACCGGCATCTGGGGCGCGTTCGTGAGCGGCGGCATCGCGGTGGGTCCGGTACTCGCGGGCGGCATAGCGTCACTGGCCGACTGGCGCCTGTCGTACGTGGTGCTCGGCGCGGCGGCGCTCGCGGTGGCCGCCCTCGCCCCGCGCGCCCTGACGGAATCGCGCGCTCCGCACAGCGGTCGCCCGGACCTGGCGGGGGCGCTGACGCTGGGCCTCGCCCTGGTGGCGCTGGTGGCGGCCCTGACGCTCGGCAGGGACGGCTGGCTGCGTATGCCGGTGGCGGCACTGCTGGTGGCGGCGGCGGTCCTGCTCGCCGCGTTCGCAGCGGTGGAGCACCGCTCCGCGTCCCCCATGCTCGACCTGGCCCTCCTGCGCCAGACACCGTTCCTCGCGTCGTCGGCGGGCGGCTTCTTCACGGGCTTCGCGGTGATCGCGCTCTTCAGCTACCTCCCGACCCTCCTCCAGCAGACGCTGCCCATGTCGGCCATGGCAACGGCGGTCCTGCTCGTGATCTGGTCCGGCACGTCGTTCGCGGTGGCCCTGCAGGCGCGCCGCCTGGCGGGCAAGGTCTCGCCGCGTCACCAACTGGCCCTGGGCTTCGCCCTGCACGCGGCGGCGGTCCTGACGATGCTGTCCGCGGTCGACGCGGGCCCGTGGCCCCTGCTCCTGCCCGGCCTCGTCATCTCGGGCGCGGGCAGCGGCCTCCTGAACGCGGCGCTTCCCCTGCTGGCGGTCACTTCGGTCCCGGCGGACCGCGCCGCGATGGGCTCGGGCGCGAACAACACGGCGCGGTACATCGGTTCGGCGGCGGGCGTCGCGCTGATGATCGCGGTATCGACGTCGGCGGGCTCTACGTCGGCGGGCTCGGTGGCGCATGGGGCGCAGGTGGCGCTTGTGGTGTCGGCGGGGTTGGGGGCGGCGGGGGCGTTGCTGGTGTTGGGGCTGCGGGGGCGCTGATCCCCGGGCATGGCGGCCCGGCCTTACCGCGGCCGCATCGACTGCAGCTTCCCCCACACGATGAGCCGGTACTTGGAGGTGTACTCGGGGGTGCAGGTGGTGAGGGTGATGTAGTAGCCGGGAGAGCTGTACCCGTGCCCGGATTTCACGAGGCTGCGGGGGACGGCGCGGATGACGCCGCTGTCTCGGGCGGAAGTCTGGGCAAGGACCTTGTCGACGACGTACGTGTAAACGGCCTTCTTGGTCTCGACGACCATCTCGTCACCGCCCCCGAGCCGATCGATGCGGCGAAAGGGCTCACCATGGGTATTGCGATGCCCGGCAAGAGCGAAATTCCCGCCCTGCCCCGGCTGGGCGGTGCGCGGATAGTGCCCGACGTACCCCTTGTTGAGCACCGCACTCTTACTGACCCCCTCGGCAACGGGCACGCGTATCCCGATGCGGGGAATGCGGAGGACGGCGTAGGCCTGGTCCCAGCGGGGGGCGGGGGCGGCGGCGGATTGCGGCCGGGAGGAGCCACGGCCGTCCGAGGCCCCCGAGTCAAGGTCGGTATCAGCCTCACCCTCATCCTCATCCTCATCCTCAGGCGCGGCAACGCCGTCGGGAGGCAAGGTGTCCGACCCCGTCCCGGTCCCTGTCTCCGTCTCGCTCCCCCACTCCCGCTCAAGGGCCTGGACCTTGCGCTCGGCGCCTTCGCGGGCCTGGCGGTTGGTCCACCAGAGCTGGTGGACGACGAGAAGCAGCAACACAAGCCCGCAGGTGACGGCGGCCTCGGCCCCGCCCCACACGAGCCGGGCAGCACGCCCCCGCCGACCACGATCCCGACCCTGCATCACGACAGGAACCCGCTCCACCACCCGTTCCCGCACGCCGGCACCGCCCCTCCCAAGAGGGCGGCAGGTTAAGCCCAAGCCCGCCAACAAGCCATGGCGATCACACCGCGCGAAGCAACAAAAGCGCGGCCACCCCTATCCGCCCCCCGATCCGCCCTGATCTGCACGGCAACCCTCCTGCAACGCCCCCACTCGGCAGTACGGTGTCCCGTATGCGCCCCGACACGCCTGCCGACCACATCGCCGAAGCCGAGCGCCTGGAACGGACCGCCGGCTTGTACCCCGAGGACACCGAGCACCTGCTGCTCCAGGCCGCGGCCCACCTGGAACTGGCGGGCGAACGCGACCGCGCGACCACGCTCTACGACCGCCTGCTGGCCCCGGACGCCCCCCAGCGGGCGTCCGCCCCGACCCTGATCCGGGCCCTGAAGGCCTCGAACCTCTGGGAGTACGGCCACGAGGCGGAGGCGAGGGCGATCATCGACGGAGTCCGCGCGGCGGCCCCGCGGGACCCGGCCCCCTGGGTGATCGCGGCGGAGTCCCTGGAGTCCCACGACGAGCTGACCCAGGCGCAGGAAACGTTCACGGAGGCCCTGGAACTCCTGCTCCCCCAGTCACCTGGCGGAGGCACCCCGCCCACCCCCTCCTACGAACAACGCCCGCTGCTGTTCGGCCGTCACAGGGTGCGCCGCCTGCTGGGCGCGGAGCACGACGCGTGGGACGCCCTGGCGGACGAGGTCTCATCCTCTCCCGTCCCCCTGGACGAACTGCACGACCCGAAACGAATCTGGTCCCTGGGCTCGGACAACCCGGCGGAACTCCGCGCGGAAATCTCGCGAATCCAGGCGGAGTTGGGCTCGTACAGGGAAGCGTTGTCGCGCCCGTTCCCGGTAGCGGTCCTGCACTGGTCATCAGCAGAACTAACGGAACTCCTGACGGCGTACCCGTCCCTGGAATCCGAATACCCCTCGCACGAGGCGCACTTGTCGACCATAGAGTCCTCACTCCGCGAACTCTCGACCTCGGGCACCCCCAACCTGGGAATCGTCACGGGCACGGTCCCGTCGTACGAGGCGTTCGCAGCATCGGAGGGCGCCCAGCCGACGGACGTGTCGTTGCTGCCGCAATACGCGACGACGCTGGCGGCGCGGGGCCGAGCTGTGGGGTGGCCGCCGGAGGCGGGGGCGGGGTGTTGGTGCGGGTCGGGCACCGTTTACGGCGAGTGTCACGGGGCGCCGCAAGGCTAGGACGCCAGGTCGGTAGTAGGTAGGACACTGGGAGCATGCGCACCGCACCCCCCTCCAGCCCCGACGTCTCAGCCCGCATGAGCAGACAGACCAACCAGGATACGAGTGCCGAATGGGCGGTGCGGCGGCTACTTCATGCCTCCGGATACCGCTATCGGACCCACTACCCGGTGCCGGGCATGCGCAGGCGCAAGATCGACATCGCGTTCACGCGCGCAAGGTTGGCTGTCCTGATCGACGGTTGCTTCTGGCATGGCTGCCCGGAGCACGCGACCCACCCCAAAGCAAACGCGGAATGGTGGCGGCAGAAGCTCGATCGCAACATCGAGCGAGATCAGGAGACGAACGCACAACTACTGTCCGAAGGGTGGACGGTCCTGCGCTTCTGGGAACACGAGTCTCCGGAGGCCGTCATGCGCAAGGTGGCCGCGACCGTCGAGCGAGAAAATGCGTGCAGACGGAATCGATAGGAAGTGGGCGGGGGCCGGTGAACGAACTGCGATTCGTCGATGTGTGCGCGGGGGCGGGTGGGTTGGCCTTGGGGCTGGAGCACGCCGGATTCGAACCCGTACTGCTTATCGACAAGAAGTCTGTGGCGTGCGACACACTGCGCACGAACCGTCCGACGTGGCAGGTCCTGGAGTCGGATCTACTGGACTTCTCCCCCTCCCGCCACAAGGAGATCTACGACGTAGATCTCCTCTCAGCCGGACTACCCCGTGTGAAGTCCAGCGCGACCGTCGCGCGGACCGATACCGGGGCCGAGCTGCGCCTGCTGGAAGCGACCGTCTATCTGGCGCATGCCGTCCAGCCCCGGACGCTGATCATCGAGAACGTACCGGGCCTTGTGGGCGCCCCCGTTTTCGAGCCGATACGCGATTTCATCCGCAAGGAGCTCGATCATCTTGGCTATCGGTTCCGATGGTTCGTCCTGAACGCAGCCGACTTCGGGGTGCCGCAGGACCGGAAGCAAGGACTGCTCGTCGCGCTCAAAAAGCAGTACTTCGACAAGTTCCGTCCGCCGGAGCCGACGGTGAGCAAGCATCTGTCCGTAGGCCGGGCCCTGCGCCACTCGATGGCCACGGGCGGTTGGCGTGACGCCGACCGATGGGCGGCCCAGGCGCTCGGCGTGGCTCCCACCTTGGTGGGTGGGTCGGACAGGCGCGGAGGCGCGGATCTCGGACCGACAGGCACGAAGAAAGCCTGGGCCCGGATGGGCGTAGACGGAGGCACAGTAGCCGACGATGTTCCCGACCCGGACTTCGCTTGGGCCCCGGAGACAGGTCGGCACGGGATGGTCAGGATCACGACGGACCAAGCCGCTCTCCTGCAAGGCTTCCCGTCCGACTGGAGATTCACCGGGAAGAAGACAGCCCGCTATCGCCAGATCGGGCATGCCTCACCACCGCCGGTGGGCAGGGCACTCGGGCTGGCGGTCCGAGCCGCGCTGGGGGCGCCCTCAGGTCCCGTCGCCGGCTACACTTCAACCCCATGAACAGCCCGGGAACGCAAGCGCACCATCTTGACGACGTCCGCATCTTGGATCTCTTCGCAGGTCCTGGTGGACTTGACGTCGCCGCGCACTTCCTGGGCTTCAAGAGCATCGGGATCGAGTTGGACCGGAACGCGTGCGAGACACGCTACGCGGCAGGTCTGCCGACGATTCACGCCGATGTGAGCGTCATGCGCGAGACCCGCTTCGACGAGATTCCCAAATCGGTCGACGTGCTCGCCGGGGGGCCACCCTGTCAGTCCTTCTCGGTCGCGGGCAAGGGTGCGGGACGCAAAGCGCTGGACACGGTGAAAGAGTTCATCCACCGTCTCGTGGGCGGGGAAGACGAAGCCTCGATCGACAAGGATCTGCACGCTCTCGGCAAGGATCTGCGTACCGCCTTGGTCCTGGAGCCCCTCCGCTGGCTGATCAAGGCGATCGAGACAGAGGACCGCGACCCGTACAAGGTGATCGTGCTGGAGCAGGTACCCGCGGTCCTGCCGCTCTGGGAGGTCTACGCAAAGCTTCTGCGTGGCGGCGAAGGGCGACTAAGAGGCGTCAAGTACGAAGCTGAATGCTGGGAGTTGAAAACCGAGCAGTTCGGAGTTCCACAGACCCGCACACGCGCCGTACTCGTCGCTCGGCGCCCGGGCCATGGAGCCATCCAACCGCTCGAAACGACACACCTGCCGTTCGACTTGCATCGAGGTAAACGCAACGCTGTTCAGGCAGACATGCTCCCGACCGAATCCGCAATTCCGAGGACCAAGCAGCCCTGGGTTTCCATGGCGGAGGCACTCGACGCGGCGAGCAAGCTGAAGGACTCCCCCATGGATGTATCCCGACTACGAACGGGAGGCAAGATGAAGTTCTTCGTCGTCTCAAACTACGGCTCCGGAGGCGACCCGAAGAACCGAGGCAGGCGCCTGTCCGCCGAGCCCTCATTCACAGTCACCGGGAAGATCTCTCGGAACAAGGTCTACAAGAGCAATGCGGAATACGAAGCTAAGAAGTACGACCGCTTCGACATCGCCGAGTCCGGGGTACTCCAGACCTTCCCACACAACTTCCCCTGGTCTGGAAACGACCAGGCGCAGCAGGTGGGCAATGCGGTACCACCCCGACTCGGCATGCACGTACTCAGCAAGGCACTGCGCGGGGACGCCCCCTCCGACGACGAGTTGGAATCAGCGGCTACCTGGCCGAACGTGCCCCAGACCACCACGGATGAACTGCGCGTGATCGGGTGCGGCGATCAGGACCAATGCCCTCCGGACGAGCACAAAGTCACTCGCTCTGGTCGGAAGTCCGCCCCCTGACCTGCGCGTCCGTAAAAAGCTCCTCGAAGTGGCCTACCAGTCTCTCAACCGCACCCTCTGGGGCGCGCTCCTCCTCCGGCCCTTCGGGCAGGTTGTTCCTGGGCGAAGGTAGCGATGATTCGGCACCCGCAATCCACTCGCGCAACGGCTCCCCGTCCCGCTCTCCATCCGGAGCGATGACGTCGTACATCAAAGTCGCCGCGGCAGCGTTGACCGCAGGTGTCAATGCGTTCACTTCTCGACCGGTGCGCACGGTGCCTCGCTCCATCAACCTGACGAGGGCCAGAGCCGTAGGGCGATGATCGATTATGTCCAGCCGCAGAGCGGAGTTGAGCATGTCCTGGTTGCCGCAGGCCACCACAACGGGACGGTAGTCCGCGCCGTCGCGGAAGAGTTCGGCAGCCCACCAGAGCCTGGCGAACGTCTGCTTGGCGTGCGGTCCGACGAACTTGTCCCGGGCCACGCTCCCGTGTGAGGCACCGGCCTTCGGCTCGGACAGATGCCGCCACACGACGTAGTCCGGCGCCACGCCAAGGGCCAGATACGTCCAGAGCCCCTTCTCAGCCGCCTCCCGACGGGTCAGTCGAAGGGTCTCGTGCAGACGCGGTGCCAGCCACGCATCCGCTGCCGTGGGCCGCTCGTCCCGGAACCTGTTCAGCGCCTCATCGATGAGATCCCGTACTCGATGCAGCCGTAGTCGCCCATCGTCGCCCGCCAATGTCTCGGCAACCTTGTTCAGTGCGATGGAAGGGACGTCTTCGCGCCCCTCGAGCAGTCCTGTGGAGATGTACTCGGCGGCCTGCACATCGGAGATCAGAGCAAGTCGTTCCGGCAGGTGCTCGGGGCGAGAAGTCACGAGTTGGCCTCCTGGCCCAGTCGTTCGATGTCGCGGACTGTGGCAGTCAACGCTTTGGGGACCTCGGCGCGACGGCTGGCTGCGTACTGGATCCGCGGCTGCAGGTCCGACCAGCTCCCATCACCCATACGCCGGACGTACACCTCTCGGAGGGCGTCCCCCTCCGACCGCCCGGGCACGATGTCCGGGAGCATTTCGCGGAGCACTGCACCTCGCCAGTCGGGCGGAAAGAGCGGAGTTCCGTCGTCCTCGATGTCCAGGTCACCGATAGCGGTGTGGAAGACCGCAGTCCATACATCGGCGCACATCTGAGCCAGCAGCATCTCGCCCACCACGCCCTCCAGCTGCGAGCCCTGGCCTTCCACGAGGGCCACGAGGCCCTCGAAATCCGAGTTCAGGCGAACGGTGGGCATCCGCCCAGAGGTGTCCACAATCCAAGGGGCATCCCGGAAGCTCCGCAACCACTCCGCACCGCGGGCGAAGCTGACCGTGGTGACCTCGAGTGCGCGATCTCTGAGCGGGGCGTCGGCCGTCACGTCGATCAACCACTCCTGGTCGGTGGAGGCGATGATCCTCCCCGGTGTGCCTCCGACTGTTGCCACCACGTGCACAGCAAGGGATGCACGGTCCAGGTGGTCGTCCCGGTCGAGCTCGATCTCCCCGCTCCACTCCCTGCCACCGTCTGCTGGACCTGACAGCCGTGCGACAGTGCGCAGATTGGTGGCCCCCTCTGTCAGAACGGCGACAACAGTGATGTCCGACCAGTGGCCCTTCGCCTCGATCTCACGCGCTGGCACGGTCGCCTTCAAGGTGAGCCGCGCAGTCTGCCAGTCGTCGCGTTCGGCCCTACCGAGTGCCACGACCTGCTCGACAACCGAGAACGCCCTGGTGTCCAACTGCTCACGGATGTCGCCCGGGCCACGCAGCCGCACGGCCGTGACTCGCGCTGTCACCGCGCCGGTCGGTCGGGGGTACGGGTAGGCCCTCACGCCGCGCCCCCCTTGCTCTCCTGGAGCTCGACAACAAGGCCTGTCAGCGCAGCCCGCACCGGATGCGTGGCCACGTCGGTGACGCCTCGAAAGACTGCACGGCGCGTTCCCGGAGCGAAATACAGCACGCCGTCGTCCAGTTCACAGTTGCTGACAGCCACCAGCTCTGCCCACTTCACCACTGGACGAGTGCCGGAACGAACCTCCAGCTTCGCCACAGGACTCATGCGCCATGGCTCCTCCCCGTACGTCACCTTGACCTCGGCGGTGACTTGCCACGCACCGGAGGAGTCGACCACAGCCTGCAGATCGTTCAGCTTCGGAGGTGGCATCACCCCTCGGGCCTTCGTGATGGCCCTGCCCGAGATCTTGAGCCGCTTACTGACCTTGCTCGTACCGCGCGCCTTCTTCTCAGCCGGAATGGCCACAAGTTCGTGCACGGCTCTGTTGGTCTCCGAAGTCAATGCCTGGATGCGCCGATGAGCCGAAGGCGAATAGCGCATCCTCAACTCCTCCGTTTGCGACCACTTGTTGTGTTCAGGCGGCTCGGAGAATCGGAGAAAGTCCTCGGCCTCGGCTGCGAACGGGGCGTCATCCCCGGCCGCCAGCCCTGCAAGCAACACGGCCTGGAACGGATTGGTCCCGAGAGGAAGACGAGGCACCCAGCTGGTCTTGACCGTCATGCGATTGCCACGCATCTGCGTAACGCGATTGATCGGGCCGTCGGCATCCGTGGCGTCGGTGACGAGGAGCACTGCCCGGTGCTCACCAGCGGAACCAGCAAGGCCATCCCTTTCCGGGACCTTCAATGGCACCGATGTAACAGCCACTTGGCCGGGTTCGGTGAGGCGTTCCACGGTGGTGCCGCTCAGGAAGGCCCGGAGAGCTCGTGAGCGCGCGGGTTGATGCACATCGGGATCGACCCGCTCCTCCGCAATGCATACCACGCCATTGCGCAGCGTCCGTACTGATGCCTCCAGCAGTGGCCGGCGGTCAGCTCCCGCTGTCATCGCGGCCCAGAAGTTGCGCCCTAGCGCCGCGACCAACCTCTGGTGCATGCGCTCCAAGCTGTCCTCGTCGTCGCCGACATCGCCGCCCGGGTCCTGACCTGCCCCGACGAGACTGGCCACATCATGTGCTCCGACAATCAGGAAGGATGTGCCGGGATCATCGCCTTCGCGGGTGAGGTGAAGGTTTTCGACCGTCTCTTCATCAGCCCACCAGGAGCGGACAACCTCCCCGTTGTCCGCCTCGGTATCCGGCTGGCCAAGCCAAGCAGGACCGGCGAATTTCCTACCGTCCACCTCCCGCCAGGGCAGATCGAGGCGACCGATCAGCCGTCGTTGAGTGTGTCCTTGGTGCGGCTCGGAGAGCGTGGAGTTCATGAGGACCAGCCCCAGCCGGCTGGTCGCCCAGAGCGTGGCCTTCCCAAGGCCGTATGAACCACCGGCTGCCGCATCCGACTTTCGACTCTCGAGCTGGCGCCGCACCACAGCAGCGAACCGACCGTCCTCGTAGTCGTCACCGGTGAGCCCGTTGGCGTTGTAGTCGTCCACACGAAGAAGAACCAGCCGATCTCGCGCGAGCGTTTCCCGAAGACCGGCACTGATGACGCGTCCGACCTTCTGGTCCTGCGCCGCAGCCGCCTCGTAGTGGGGAAGGAGGTCATGCCAGCGGATCGCAGTCCGAAACCGGGCCAGGGCATCACCGGTCAGTTCGTGCAGGGTGTAACAGACACTGACCGGTTGGTCGTTCCTCTTGTCGCGCTCGTCGAGGCTGTTCTGAGTCGCCTCGCGGGCCAGGACCTCCAGATCGGCCTCGAACGCGAATGCCGCCGCGTTGCCGAACTCCCGCCCGCCGTCGTCGTGCCCAGGGCGGTGATACCAGACGGCTGGGGTCTTCACTTCATTGTCCGGGCGCCCTGGCGCAACACCAGGATCATGCAAGGTCTCGTCCTGCGGGACGCCCAGCGCCTCCCGCACTCCGGCCAGGAGCTCCGGGCGAGGCACGGAACGGCCACCGAGCCAGGCTTCGACGACCGCACGCGTCACTCCCAACCGGGCAGCAAGTTGACCTTCCTCGATCTCGATGTCGTGCATTCGGTCGGCCAACCAACGACCGAACTCCGCCTCTTTCGCGGTCACTGCTTCCCCTCTCCCATCGGAACCGTTCGCGCCATCCGGAACCCCGCTCCTGGAGCCCGAGATCGAGTCGTCGACATGCGCCTCCGCCTGAGCCGCGGAGACCGCACGAACTTGGGGTGCTCGTTCGGCTCTCTTCTCCTCGACGAGGTGAGGGATTCTGCGGCTGCCGACTTGCACACCCGGATCATCAGGGTCCAGGCCCAACTGGACCCTCATCGCCTTCATGGCCCGCTTCTCGATCTGCCGGATACGTTCCCGAGTGACACCGAAATCCTTCCCGATGTCGTCCAGCGTCCAGGGTCGACCATCGAAGAAGCCAAATCGCAGAGACAGAACCTTCCGCATGCGTTCCGTGAAACCACACGCATCAAAGAGCTGGAAGAGCTGTTCGCGCTCGAATTGAGCCCACAGCGTCTGCTCCGGCCCCGGCACCGGGTGGAATCTGTCAACCACCAGGTCCCCGAGGGTCGCGTTCTCACTGACCGGATGCTCCAGCGAGAGAACGAGCCGACGGCTGAGCCGCAAACACTCATGCACCTTCTCCGGCTTGAGTCCGCATGCCAGCGCGAGATCGTCAATATTGGGCACGACGCCTCGGTTCAGGAATTCCCGTTCGGTCTTCCGTACCTTCTCGATATGGGTCCACATGTGAATCGGTAGCCGAATAACCGAACCCTCGTCACCAATCGCACGACTGATACGTTGCCTGATCCACCAGGTGGCATAGGTGGAGAATTTGTACCCCATGGAGACATCGAATTTCTCCACTGCGCGCATCAGCCCGATCATGCCGTGCTGTGCCAGATCCTCGTACATCAAGCCGTTATGAGCATGTCCCGAACTCTGCAAAATCTTGTGAACGAGCCGCTGATTGTGAACCACCATCGCGGTGAAGGCCCGATAGGCCTCACTGTCTCTCGGCAAGTGCGCGGCGTATCTGTCGGGCAACGCCTCCGAGGCCTCTTTTCCCTCACGGAACAAGAGGCAGAGTCCGACTTCCTCCTCAGCGCTCAGGAGATGCCGGTGAAGGTGGACTCTCCTACGATCGGCGTCAAGCAACCGCAGAGCAGCCCGGCGGGCAGCCTGCTGATTGTCGACACGAACCTCGCCACGTCGTGCCTCGAGATTCGGAGCCTCTTCCTCCTCTCCCGTAGCCGGGTCGAGGGCATCGTCGGTCTCGGCGTCTCCGACGGCCGAGTCGAGATCGTCTTCAGCTTCGGCGTTCTCTGCGCGTTGATCACCGAGAGCGACCACAGGCTCGGGCTCTGCCGTATGGCGCGCGACTTCGCCTACGACGCCTCCCAACTCATCCGCTACGAGGGCGGCACACAGCGACCGCTTCTGTTCCAGATCAAGCCGCGCCGCCAACACGACCTGGTCCAGAGCTGTCTGAGATTCGACCCCCTCAGCCAGAAATCGCCGTATAAGACCAAGGAGTACATACCAACCACCGTCACCTACAGCATGATTGGACGCCGCTCCGCTCCGCTCCGTAGTCATCCCGCCCCGTGCCCCCGCTCCATCGCCGTTCCCTCTCAGTCCATCACCAGTCGCACCACCACTGCCAGCGGTTCGTTGCAAAGAACGACGACCCGCGGCATCTGCACTCGATACCGTGAAGTTAGTTGGCGTGACCATGGGGAGAGTTGATGCGGATATTTCCGAGCGAGATCTCGAGCAGGACCAGGAGCCAGGGGGAGCGCAGCGTCTTCGCCGCGCTCAAGGCTATTCAGGATGACCAGAGCGTCGCGCTGCACTCGGTTCATCTCCCTGAGCACCGCAAGAAGCGGGTCGGTGAGATTGACTTCGTCGTCATCACGCCCGACCTCCTGCTCTTCATCGAGGTCAAGGGCGGAAGGGTTGTTGAAGACGATGGGAGCTGGTACTACGGGCCGGTGGGCAGGGAAGACGGCCCCAAGGAGAGCCCCTTCGTCCAGGCCAGCGGAGGCATGCACGAGTTTGAGCGCGAGATCGGCGGCCTGGTCGGCGACTTGAGGAACCTTGGTGTCCCCAGCGGGTACTTGGTTGTGACCCCCGACATCGACCTGCCGCCACTGACCGAGTACAAGCCCGAGCAGTATCTCGGCAAGACCGCCTACGACGGCGGACGTGGTCTGTCACAGGGCATCGAGCGGGCGGCGCGCTACTGGCTCCGCCGGAACCGGTGGGCTCGGACACCCGTCCCGGCTTCATTGCGCAAGAGGATGCTCGAGGCCACTCGCCCGCAATTCGACCTCGTACCCAACCTTCACTCCAAGTTGCTCCACCTCGATGTCGCCTTTGAGCGTCTGACCAACGAACAGCTCGACAGACTCGACGAGTCGGAATCCAACGACCGTCTCATCTGGACCGGCGGAGCAGGCACCGGAAAGACATTCCTGGCGGCCGAGGCAGCACGCCGCAAGGCTGTGAACGGCAGCGTCCTGTTCACTTGTGCCAGCACCACTCTTGCCGCCCACGTGGCCGGAATTCTCACAGACGAGGCGATCACCGTCCTACCGTTCGACCGCCTTGACGAAGCTGTCGGCCGCACCTTCGACCACCTGGTCGTGGACGAGGCGCAGGACCTGATGACCTTTGAAAGCATGGACACCCTGGAGAAGTTGCTCGTGGGCGGCCTTGCCGAAGGCCGCTGGCTCTTCTTGCTCGACCAGAACAACCAGGTTCTGGCCCCTGCCTCGTACGACCCGGAAGCATGGAACTACCTGCTTTCGATGGGCTCCCGCTTCGGACCTCTTCGGCGCAACTGCCGCAACACCACACAGATCGTGAAGCAAGTCCACTTCTACACGGGTGCCGACCTCGGGGTGGCCTCCGCCGGCGAGGGCGAGCCGGTCCGCTTCGAGTACGTGGACGGCGCCCCGCAGGAAGCCGTCGCCTTGGACACCTACGTGAACGATCTCGTCCAACAGGGCATTTCTCCGAAGGACATCACGTTGTTGTCTGTATCCGGGGACTGGGAAACGAGTTCCGCGCGGCTCTCCCAGCGATCGTCCAAGATCGAGCGATTCGTAGATGTCGTCGGGACCGAACGTACCAAGAACCGTCTCACCTGGTCCTCCATCGCGGACTTCAAGGGGCATGAGAATCACGTGGTCTGTCTCATCGACCTGGAACCCGCTCATCTCGAGGGTCGACTCGACGCGATCTACGTAGCCTGGACCAGGGCTAGGGCTCAACTGTGGATCTCGTGTCGTCCCGGGTCCCGCCAGAAACTGAAGGATCTGGGTGTGGCCGGGCTGGAGCGGATGGGGTCCCAGGGATGAACGAGATCGAGGGTCAGCTCACCGCACATCGAGCGGACTTCGGCGCCTACTTGCGCAAGCAGTTGGTCGGCCCAGCCATTTCCAAGGACGAAATACTCGTCGATCCGCCCGACAGGCGCTATCTCATGGGGACCTTGTATCCGCGAGGCGCCTCCCTGCTCGAGCACTCGCAAGTCGAAGGCGAACAAGAAGCACACGAAAACGAAGCCGGAAACAGCGAGGAGGACACGTTCGCCGACGACCCGGTCGCAGAGGCGAATGCGTGGCTGCCCTCGTCACTCGGATTCTCCTTCTTCACGGACGCTCATCACATCGAGGTGACATGTGGGGCGTCTCGATACCTGACGTCCCGCCAAGGCGGACGCCGAAGTTGGGAACGCCAGCCGCGCCTGTCCACGACGAAGACTGTCGCCGTGGATCAGAAAGAAGCGATCTCTGTGCTGGACGGCCACGGCCGTCTCCACGTGCGCTGGCGCCCGTTCGGAGGTGGACACCTCATCACCTGCGTACTCGCCAATGGGCACGATGAGGAGGACAGCACCCACAAAGACCGGGACCTGATGCTCTTCCAGGCTGAGTTGGCTGCGACCACGGTCGATGGGCGGATCCTCGAGTATCCGAGCACCAGGCTCAACAGCCGGGACGAGGAGGAACAGGAGCTGCGCGTCCAGTACCGGAATACGGTGACGAGGGCCGTCGGTCACGGTTGTGCCGTCGACTGGAGCGAAGATTCCCAAGAGATCACCACTGTGCGGGCCCAGGTCATGCCGCAGCAAGTGGTCGCGCACATCAAACCCGACGGACCGAAGGACCTGCCGGTACTCAACCTCGCTCACCTGTCGCAGCCCGCTCTGCCCGTCGAAGACCTCAAGGCCGAACTGCACTCCTTCGTCCTCGACTACCGCAAGTGGTTCGACACTCAGAAGTCACAGGCAACATCCCTGCGGCCGTGGGCCGCAGCTCCCGCCGCACGCATCCTCGAGCGCATCGACGTCGCACTCGGTCGCATGGAATCCGGCGTGGAGGCTCTGACCGCCCCGACTGTGGGCGGAACCAAGGCTCGCGAGGCATTTCGACTGGCCAATCGCGCTATGGCGCTCCAAATGCTGCACAGTCGATCCGAGTTGGCGGGGAGCCGTCGCCGCAGGGACAGCGACGTCACGGAGCTTTCCGAACCCGACGGCAGTTCTGCGTGGCATCCGTTCCAGCTCGCATATTTCCTACTCGTGGTCGAGGGCCTGATGCACCCGGAACACGAGGACCGCAGAACAGTGGACCTCATCTGGTTCCCCACCGGTGGCGGAAAGACCGAGGCCTACCTCCTCACCGCCTGCTTCGAGATCCTCTGGCGCCGGCTACGGTTCGGAGCCGCGGGCGGCGGCACCGCCGTGCTGAGCCGATACACGCTGAGCTTGCTCACCACTCAGCAATTCCAGCGCACGGCCACAGCCGTCTGCGCCCTTGAGTACATCCGCAGAGGGCACGACGGACCGCTCGTCGACGATCTCGGCGAGGAACCCTTTTCCATCGGCCTCTGGGTGGGCAAGGACACGACGCCGAACACGGTCGCCGCCGCGCAGGATGAACTCAGCACCCTGATGCAGATGAACGAACCGGACGACCGGTTCCTGCTGGAACGCTGCCCGTGGTGCGGTACCGAAATTGTTCCGGAACGGCAGGGTCGGCATCAAGACTTCGGCATCAGAGCCGACGGCGTCAGCACCTCGTTCTTCTGCCCGCGGAGAACCTGCGTCTTCCATGAGCGACTCCCGGTCACCGTGGTGGACGAGCAGATCTACGAGGAACCTCCGACCTTCGTGCTTGGCACCGTCGACAAGTTCGCCCGATTGGCGTGGGAGCCGAGGGCGGGCCGGTTGTTCGGCGGGAACGGCACGCATAAGCCGTCCTTGGTGATCCAGGACGAGTTGCACTTGTTGGCAGGTCCGCTGGGCACAACAGTCGGACTGTACGAAACGGCGATTCTCGAACTGTGCGCATGGGATGACTTCGTCCCGAAGGTCATCGCCTCAACGGCGACCATTCGACGCTCACAGGATCAGATCCGCAGTCTCTACGGTCGTCCCACACAGCTCTTTCCCCCCGCGGGTATCGACGCCGGACATTCATATTTTGCCTCGCCCGACAAGGAAAAACCCGGGCGCCTGTACGTCGGTGTCATGGCCCAGGGACACACAGCTTCGACGTCGACCGTTCATGTGGGAGCCGCCTGTCTCCAAGCACCAAAGGAGATCTGCGACGACGCCACCCTTCAGGACACGTACTGGACCACAGTCGCCTACCACAACAGCCTTCGTGAGCTGGGCCGAACCGTCACCATCGCGAGGGACGACATCCCCGCTCGCCTCGAGCATCTGACCCAGGACGCCACGCGGCGCCGCAACCTGGACGACGACGCGGTAGTGGAACTCACCAGCAACATCCCTCGCGCGGCCCAACCTCGACTCCTCGAACGCCTGGGCAAACACTTCAAGGAGCGTGGCAGCATCTCGTTCCTCGCCACGACCAACATGCTCTCGGTCGGGGTCGATGTCCCCCGACTCGGACTCATGATCATGAATGGGCAGCCCAAGACGACATCGGAGTACATCCAGGCCACCAGTCGTGTAGGTCGCCGTCAGGTGCCGGGCCTGATCGTCACCCTGTTCCGGTCGACCAAGCCCCGCGACAGGTCCCACTACGAGTCCTTCGGTGTCTACCATCGAGCGCTCTACCGGCATGTCGAACCGACCAGTGTCACACCATGGTCCGTACCCTCACGAAACCGTGCTCTGCACGCGGTACTTGTCATCCTCGTGCGACACGCGCTCGGCCTGAACTCGGAGGACCGAGCGGGGGACATCCTCGATCACACGGACGGCGTCACACGGATCCGGGACCTCGTCGTGGACCATGTACGACGGGCGGATCCTACGGAGGCCGTCGCCGCGACGATACAACTCGACTCCTTGATCGCAGCATGGCAACAAGAGGCCGAGATCGCGCGCAACGACGGCAGCCGCCTCTACTTCCAACCTCAGGGGCGCATGCACATGGCGCTCCTGACCGACTTCGGCAAGCAGGGTGGCCTCTGGGAGACAGCGCAGTCGATGCGTAATGTCGACCGCGAATGCCTGGTCGCCGTGAGGGGAACGCCGTGAAGGACATTCGTCGCAAGGTTCGCAGAGGGCAGACCATCGTGCCCTTCGGTGTCGGAGGCATCCTGGATCTTCGAGGTGAATCATTCGTCGCGGCGGATATTCGCAGCTGGGCCGCGAACGGCGAGCGTGTGGAATCGACCCGCCTCGCGAAGAAATTGGGGGTACAGGACTTTCGCTCCGCTCCCGTCATTCCATCTGGAAAGGCTGCATTCGCAACACGTATCGGTCCCGTCTATGTACGCTTCCCCAAGTGGCTGTTCTGTCCTCAATGTCGCGAAATGACATTCTGGCGCTCGGGGGGTGAGCAACGGGACAAGGCGCCAGTGTGCGCCCGCTGCGCCGGAAAGCCGCAGCTCGCTCCGATGCGTTTCATCCAGGTTTGCCGAGCGGGGCACATGGCCGATGTCGACTGGCGCCGATGGGCTCACTCAAGACCCGAGGACCACGCTCAGCGCCAATGCCAGCAAATGCGTATCCGATTCGTTGCAACGCCTGATTCCTCGGGCCTGGACGCTCTACGGGTCGAGTGCGCGGTATGCAGGGCCGACCGGAGCCTGGATGGAATCAGTCAGAAGAACATCCTAAAACAGGTCGGTCTGCCCTGCCTCGGAGGTCATCCGTGGCAATCACCCACGGACGAGCCCGAACTCTGCGAGGAAACCCCTCAGGCAGTGCAGCGCGGCGCCTCCAATGTGTACTTTCCTATCACGCACTCAGCTCTCGATATTCCGGCACCTGCGGGAATGAATCATCCCGACGAAATGACCCAAAGAGTCTTCGACAATCAATACTGGCCTCATCTTCTGAGCGCAGAGGGTGGGCCTATCACCGACAACTTCAAGGCGATCATCGCGACCCAGTGCGAAACGTCGGAAGAGTTCGTCGAAACCCTGCGCCGCCGCCATGCAGAGAACGCAGCCGCCATGCCGTCACCGGTGGACTCAGACGACGACCTGAGCATCGACGAATGGGCTGCCTTCTCCACCCCGGAGTCAGTCACCGGATCGCGGACCTTCTCCGTGCGGCGAACCGAGCTCGGAGTACTGCATGACGACCCCGACTCCATGCAGGAGCTCGCCGCACGGATCGCGGGAGTGGTCGTGGCCGACCGTGTGCGCGAGGTCCGTGCGCTTGAGGGGTTTTCTCGATATGAACCCAGCGGGACAGACAGTGACGAAGAAAAGGGCGGCCGACTGGTATCGGTCAATACAGCAAACCGAGCGCAATGGTTGCCCGCTATCGACACCTACGGTGAAGGCATCTTCATCTCCGTCGACGAGGAGCGTCTGCACGCCTGGGAAGCCATCCCAGCTGTTCAAGAGTGGACGCGCCGGATAGAACTCAACTTGAATGCTTCGTTCAAGGCTGATCGACTGAGAGGGAAGTCCGGACCGGAACTCCTCCCGAGATTCGTGATGCTGCACACGTTGGCTCATCACTTCATCCGGCAGCTGTCGTACGACAGTGGATACAACGCTGCCTCGTTGCGGGAACGCGTCTATGCCAGAAGTCATGTCAGGGGTAGTGAACTACCTCCGCAAGCTGGTGTGTTCGTCTACACGGCAGCGGGAGATGCCGAGGGAACTCTGGGTGGACTCGTCCGTCAAGGACAACCACCGAATCTACTGGAGACCCTGATCCGCCTGCTCGAGTCGGCCCAGTGGTGCTCACAGGATCCGCTGTGCGCCGACTCGACCGGCAGGTCACTTGCCAACCTCAACCGGGCCGCATGCCACGCGTGCACGCTGCTTCCCGAGACATGCTGCGAGATCGACAACTCTCTCCTGGACAGGACTCTGCTGATCGGCGACGGTAACGTCCCAGGGTTCTTCCATGGGGTGGTCCAGGCCGCGCTCGAGGAATCGGCGGAAGCCGTGGAACTTCAATGAAATTCCCTTCCCTCCTCGAGATCGCGGACGAGCAGCGAGCCGTCATCGACCTCCCGTTCCACGGATCCCATGTGGTCACGGGTACGTCGGGTGTGGGCAAGACCGTGATGGCCGTCTATCGCTCATGGGCACTCGCCACCGCTCGCCGCCGCGTCACACTCTTTACCCGCTCGAATCTGCTGCGGCAGTACATCAGTCAAGCATCGCCGGAACTTACCGAATTCGTCGAGGTCACCACCTTCGACCGGTGGATCAGACAGCTCTGGCAGTCCCGCTTCCGCACACAGCCCCCGTGCACCGACGAGGACGGATGGGACTACTCCTGGTTCGAGATGCATCGGGACTGCATCCTGCAAGGAATCACATCCTCGACCCATCTGGTCGTCGACGAAGCCCAAGACGTGCCCGTCCACTTCTACGAATTGTGCCGCACCCTTGGTGTCGGAGTGACAGCGTTTGCCAACGAGGAGCAACGGATCGATGACGATCACAGCACCGTTGCCGAGATCTGCCGAGCACTGGATGTGCAAGGTGACCCGATCGTCCTGCACGAAAATCACCGGAACACACGGGAGATCGCGCTGCTTGCAGCCGAGTTCCATGGAGGTGTCAATCGCAACCCGGTGCGCCTACCGACGCAGGCCGGCCACCGGCCCGGCATCACCAGAGTTCCGTCCCTGGACTACTTCCTCACCGAGTTCGCCCTCTATTTCCAGGCACACAAAGATCGCAGCATCGGAATCATCTGTAGGTCGACCCTCCTACAGCGAGAGATACAGAACAGACTCACACACCTCAAGCTCGACCAGTACACCCAGGCCTATGTGTCCAACGACCGATACCGCGCGGACGTCAACTTCTCCAGGTTCCCGATCCTGATCGTGAACACGGCCAGCATGAAGGGTCTTGAGTTCGACAGCGTTTTCGTGCCGGACCTGGATACCTATACGGAGGATCCAACGACGGTCTTGGCGCGCCTGCGGTTGTTTCTCCTCTGCACGCGCGCTCGGAAGGATCTCCACTTCGCTTATCGCGGACTACGGGAGCCTCCCATCCTGTCGGGCATCTCGGAATCTCTGCTGACCCGACGTGCCAGCTGACGTATCGCCCGCCTCCTCGACCTCAGCTTCGAAGTGCTCCTGCGCCCGATCCAAAGCCTCGTCCGGGTCGCAACCATGCGCTCGCAGCCAGTGGAGGAGGTCCGCGATGGCATCGATCGCAACCTCCTCCGCAACGGCGACCGTCAAGGACGAGCCCACCTCACGCCTCGAAGCTCCCCTCTCTCCGTAGTGGCCGATCAGAGCCTCAGCACGATCAACCCGCAGACCGCCCGCGTGACCGCTCGGCGATCCCAGTCTTGTTGCCAGCTCACACCAGGTGACCTTGGAGTCGCTCCGAAGGATCACGCCCCATCGGTCGGCAACCGCGTCGAGAAGCGCCATGCCCCGCCCGCTTTCCGCGTCCGCCTCGGCCGCGAGCAGGGTAGGCAGAGCACGCGTATCAGGGTCGCCGATCTCGATGCGGACGCACGTGTCCTTCATCGTGAGTCCGAACGTCGTGGGCGTGTGCGGGCCCACATGCGTGATGACGTTGGCCACGAGCTCGCTCACGCACAGCTGCGCCGCTTCGACGACCTCGGGCAAGCCCCACTGCGTCAGATGAAGCCGCACGAGGCGCCGCAGGACTGCCACCTCCTCCGGCTCGGCCAGGAAGGGCAACTCCCATGCCTTCCTCCGCACTCCGCACCGACAGTCAGACATGTCGACCAGCCTCTCCATGCCGCACAGGCATCGCTTACTGTGCCTGTCTGTGTACCTAGAGTTGCAGTGGAACTCTCAAAATGGAACTCTCACAACGGCGTTCCGGGAGCACGTAGCTTCGTCGCACGCCCCTGGTCGTGCGCCCTTGCTCCGTCACTGAAGCCGGGGCACTCTCGGACCGATCAACAAGAGAGGCCGGAAACATGGCAGTTGGGCCGACCACCCGCCGACGTCAGCTCGGCGCCGACCTTCGCCGACTGCGCGAGCGCAAGGGGCTCACGCTGGAGGACGCCGGCGCACGCGTGGGTATCTCCAAGGCCACCCTCAGCCGCTACGAGACCAAAGAGGGCACGGTCAAGTGGCCGACCGTGGATGCCCTTTGCCGGGAGTACGACGCCGACGAGGATGTGCGTACAGCCCTGGTCGAACTCGCCAAGGGCGCACGGATTCAAGGGTGGTGGCGCTCGCTGGCCGACCCCGTCCCCGAGTCCATGAACCTCATGCTGACCCTTGAGGACGAAGTGGTTCGCGAGGACCACTACGCGTGCATGTACATCCCCGGCCTGTTCCAGACCAGGGCGTATGCCGAAGCCGTGCACAGGGCGTCAGAGATGGGCTGCTCGGACCGCGAGGTGCAGCACATGGTCGACATTCGCATGAAGCGGCAGGAGCTTCTCCAACGATCAGAGCCACCGCACATCTGGGCCATCATCGACGAAGCCGCCGTCCACCGCGTCGTCGGCGGGCCCCACGTCATGCGTGAGCAAATCCAACACCTCTTGGAACTGGCGGACGCTCCGCACGTGACCGTGCAGATACTGCCGTTCTCGACCGGGGCGCATGCCGCAGCAGTTGGCAGCTTTGCTCTCCTGCGAGGTCAGAGCCAGGACCTGGACGTCGTCTACGTGGACCTCCTCGGCGGCGGACTCTTCATGGAGAAGCCGAAGGAACTGGAGCGGTACAAGTTGGCGTTCGATTACCTTCGTGCACAGGCCCTTGATCTGCCATCATCCAGCAAAACCATTCGCCGAATCCTCGCGGAGCTGTGATGGACGCCCGACGCTCTCCCCACTGGTTCAAGTCCTCCTACAGCGGGGGCTCCGGAACAGAGTGCGTCGAGGTGGCACTGGGTGAGCACAAGGTCCTGGTACGCGACTCGAAGCGCACCACCCCGGATCGGCTTACTGTCCAGCCGAACACCTGGGCCGAGTTCGTCGCATCCATAGAAGACATACCGCGCCCCTGACCCGCCAGACCCGACTGGCAAGACCGGCTCAGGGTGCATGGGCGGACGGGGCATGGGGACACACGCGGCGGATCCCGTGAATCCCGCGGATTGCAAGAAAGTCCCGCGATACAAGCGGCACGACGGTCGTGGCGTGGGACTTTTCTGCATTTCACCTTCCGGTGGAGGTCTCTACTCCACCCGCTCATCCCAGTCGATCGGGTGGTCGAACTGCCACGCCCCCCACACCGCTCCCCCGGCCCCGCCCACCTTCGTCGCCATCGGGAGGAGTGCGTCGCGGAGGGCTCGGCTCAGGGGGCCCGCCGGCTTGGGGGTGGCTGTGCGGGCTGCTGCGGAGGTGGCCGTGGGGGTGGCTGTTGTGTGTTTCAGGATGCGGTCGACTCGGGGGCGGCGTAGGGATTCGTATGCCTTGAAGGCCTTGCCGGGGGGCAAGTCTCGTAGGCAGCGCGCCAGTTGTACTGCGCTCTCCGAGGCCAGGGACGCGCCCTGGCCCGATGTGGGAGGCGTGGCGTGGGCCGCGTCTCCGATCAGGGTCATTCGGCCCCGGCTCCATGTGCCGAGGGGAGGCATCGTTTCTGTTGGGCCCGTGATGATGACGTCCTCCGGGGACGTCGCCGCCACCAGGTCCGGTGCCGGCGTGCGGTCGTCCGTGAAGGTCTCTGCCAAGCGCCTCAGCCACTCCACCGCGCCCACCGCCTGCGCCTCCGCCCACGTCATCGGCTCCCGGTGCGGCAGGTTCACCGTCCAGACCGCCGACGCGTCGTCCAGGATCTGGTAGGCGAAGTAGGCCTTCTTTCCGTAGCACATGTACAACACCCCCTCCGTTGAAGGGAGTTCCGTCTTGCGTACGTGTGCCGTGAACGTCAGCATTCCCGCGTAGTGCGGCTTCGGCGTTGACGGGTCGATCAAGGTGCGCACCGTCGAGCGCAAGCCGTCCGCGCCGATCAGTACGTCCGCCTTCGCCAGTGAGCCGTCCGAGAAGCGGGCCGTCACCCCCGTGCCCGTGTCCGTCGCGTCCAGCAGGCGCTTGCCCCGCTGGATGGGGATTCCGCGGCTCGTCGCCTCCGCCGCCAGCGCCTCGTGCAACTCCGTGCGCCAGACGAAGCGCGTGGTGGGGAGGTGGTCGGGTGGGGCTAGTTGGGCCAGGTGCCTGCCCGTCCAGCTGCGCAGGCCCAGGGCCGTCACCGGGGTGCCGATGGCGCGGACCGTCTCCGCCGCGTCGATCGTTTCCAGCGCCTGCTGGCCGTTCGGGGCGATCGTCATGCCGCCGGCCGAGGCGGGCTTCCCCGTCGAGGTCTCCGTGTCGTACGCCTCGTAGACCGTTGCCTCTATGCCCGCCTTGTGCAGGGCCATCGCCGCCACCGGGCCGGCGATGCCACCCCCGATGACCAGGGCGGTTCGGGTGCGGGCAGTGGTTCGCGCGGTCATCTCTACTATCGGTCCCTCGTCGGCGGCGCTTTCGCACGCGCCGCTCAGGCGCAGCGCACACCCTCACCAACCTACGTGGCGCAGACCCCCTCGCCGCAAGGCTTTCCCGGCGCGTTAGCCTCGGGCCGAAGGCGCATTGAGGGCGCATGAGGGCGTATCGGTGGAAGCCGTGGCGTGAGCCGGGGCGGAGCCGTGGAAGCGAGGCAGTCGTGGCGAAGGTACCGGCAGCAGCAGTGGCCGCCAGTGGGCTCGTCGGAGGGTTCGCCGTCGCCCGGTGGACCAAGAAGCGGCCTCTTGGTGGAGTCGTACTCGCCGCTGCGGGAGCCGCTGCCGCTCAGCAGTGGCGGCAGAACGCGGGGCCGAAGACCGCTGCCGCGCTCAGCGCCGCTTACGTCGCCGCCTTCGCCGGGTCGCATCCGCTCGCCAAGAAGGTCGGGGCCTGGCCCGCGGTCTTCGGGGTCGCGGGGGGCGTGGGACTTGCCTCTTGGGCCCTCGCCGATCGGCGTCGGTAGCAGCGTCGGCATCGATGTCGGTGACGTGGAGTCGCGTGGCGTCGGCCCCGCGCCACCCGCCGGATCAGGCCCCGCTCAGAGCTGGCCCTCACTGTCCCTGAACAGCCGCGCGAACCCCGCAACCGCGAGCACCCCCGCCCCCATCACCAGCGCGAACAGGCCCCACACCAGCGGCAGCGGCAGTATCGACGCGTCCGGCTGCGGGTGGCTGTCGAAGGAGACGTACAGCAGCGTCGCCGGTGGGCCCGCCACGAGCAGCAGCGCCAGGACGAGGCGGTCGCGGAAGCCGAAGTAGGCCGCGAGGGCCAGCATCGTGAGTGCCAGGACGGTGACTCCGAGCGGCGTCACGGGTGACGTCTCGTTGATCGCGCCCGGCGTCTCGGCGCGGTTGCGCAGGTCCCAGGGGAGGCAGAGGAGGTACGCCGCTGTCGCGAGGCCCGCTCCCAGCAGCCGCGTCACCCAGCGCCGCAGGGGCGGGCTGCCCGGCAGGGACGTCAGCAGGTTCCGCGGATGTATGGGGCTCCGTTCGTGGCGCGGGCTCATGCGCAGGCCTATGCCCCGCGGGCTCATGCGCAGGCCTATGCCCCGCGGGCTCACGCGCCCGGCCCGCTGCCCCACGCGCCCGCTCATGTTCATCGACTTTGCCGTCATGCGTACAGAGCCTGCCGACCCGGCCGGGGGGCGCGACAGAGTACGCGTACTCAGACCGGCAGAGGAAAGGGGCACGGACGCGATCGCCTCGCGCGCCCCACCCCTCACCCACGCCTCACCCCTTCGTCCCCCTGAACGTCATCCGGTACGCGCCCGGCGACACCCCGAGCCCCGCCTGGAAGTGCTGCCTCAGCGACGCGCCCGTGCCGAAGCCCGCCTCCGCGGCGATGCGGTCGACCGTGCGGTCCGTCTCCTCCAGGAGTTCGCGGGCCCGGTCCACGCGGCGCTGGGTCAGCCACTGCATCGGCGTCAGGCCCGTCTCCTCGCGGAAGCGGCGGCTGAAGGTGCGGATGCTCATGGACTCCTGCCCGGCCAGCTCCGCCAGCGTCAGGGGCTCCCCCAAACGCTCCTGCGCCCACTGCCTGGCCCGGCCCGTCGACGTCAGTTGCGGCTGCGCCACCGGGCGGCGGATGTACTGGGCCTGGCCGCCCTCGCGGTGCGGGGGTACGACGGTGCGGCGGGCCACCTCCGCCGCGACCGCCGCGCCGTGGTCGCCGCGGATCATGTGCAGGCAGAGGTCGATGCCTGCCGCCTCGCCCGCCGAGGTGAGGACCGGGCCCTCGTCCACGTACAGGACGTCCGGGTCGACCGTCACCGCCGGGAAAGTGCGGGCGAAGAGGTCCGCCGACAGCCAGTGCGTCGTCGCCCTGCGGCCGTCCAGGAGCCCCGCCGCCGCAAGGACGAACGCGCCGGTGCAGATGGAGGCGATACGAGCGCGGGCGCAGGTCGCGGATTCGAGCGTCCTCGCGAGAGCGGGCGGCAGCTCGCCCGGCGCCAGCGACTCGTCCTGCTCGTGCGAGGCCGGGACGATGACCGTGTCCGCTGCTGCCACCGTCTCGGGTCCGTGTTCGGCGAAGACGGGGAAGTCGGCGTCCGTACGGATTCTGCCGGGGGTCAGGGCGCAGGTCGTCAGTTCGTAGAGGCGCGCGCCCTGCGGCGAGCGTGCGTTGCCGAACAGTTGGTGGACCAGGCCCAGTTCCATGGGCAGCACGCCGTCCCGTACGAGGACGGCCACCCGGTGGGCGCCTGCCTGCCCGCCGCCCACGACTCCCTCTCCGCTCATGCCCGGATCTTCGCATCCGGCTCCGGCGGCTGCCGGGCAACCAACCTGCTCCAAACCTAAGAAGCCTTCGCCTCCGACAACGGCCTCGCGATGTCCTCAAGGGACTGCTGCTCGGC
Source organism: Streptomyces sp. NPDC055189 (assembly GCF_053606765.1). Taxonomy (NCBI): domain Bacteria; kingdom Bacillati; phylum Actinomycetota; class Actinomycetes; order Kitasatosporales; family Streptomycetaceae; genus Streptomyces; species Streptomyces sp. NPDC055189. Next base: position 22,708 of record NZ_JBSGSG010000051.1, on the reverse strand, counting down.
CTTCACCGCGAACGCCGCCGCGACCAGGCCCGCCGCGCACATCAGGCCCGCGCCGATCTGGAAGGCGAGCACCGTGTCGCCGACCACGCCCGACTCCGTGAGCTTGGCGAAGATCAGCGGGCCGCTGATGCCGCCGGCCGCCGTACCGATGGCGTAGAAGAAGGCGATCGCCATGGCACGGGTCTCCATGGGGAAGATCTCGGAGACCGTCAGATAGGCGCTGCTCGCGCCCGCCGAAGCGAAGAACAGGACCACGCACCAGCAGGCCGTGAGCGTCGTCGCGCTCAGCGAGCCCCGGTCGAACAGCCAGGCCGTACCGAAGAGCAGGACACCCGAGACGATGTACGTCGACGAAATCATGATCCGGCGGCCGACCGTGTCGAAGAGCTTGCCGAGGAAGAGCGGGCCGAGGAAATTGCCCGCCGCGATGACGGCGAAGTAGTAGCCCGTGCTGCCCGAGGGGACGTCGAAGAACTTGGTGAGGATCGCGCCGAAGCCGAAGGTGATCGCGTTGTAGAGGAACGCCTGGCCTACGAAGAGGGACAGGCCGAGGACGGCGCGCTTGGGATAGTCGCGGAAGACCGTCTTCGCGATGAGACCGAAGCCGATGCTCTTGCGCTGGTGGATGGTGATCTCGGACTCCGGTGGCGGCAGGCGTTCGCCCTTCTCCTCCTCGATCTCCCGCTCCACCGACGTGACGAGCGCGTCCGCCTCCTCGCCCCGGCCGTGGATGAACTGCCAGCGCGGGCTCTCCGGGACGTGGCGGCGTACGAGCAGGATCACCAGGCCGAGTACGACGCCGAGGGCGAAGGTGAGCCGCCAGCCGAGGTCCTTGGGGAAGATGCTGGTGTTCAGCATGACGACGGAGAGCAGCGAACCGCCGATCGCACCCAGCCAGTAGCTGCCGTTGATGATCAGGTCGACCCGGCCGCGGTACTTGGACGGGATCAGCTCGTCGATCGCCGAGTTGATGGCCGCGTACTCGCCGCCGATGCCGAAACCGGTGAGGAACCGGAAGAGGAAGAACCACCAGGCGTCGAACGACAGTGCGGTGAGCGCGGTGGCGCCGAGGTACACCGCGAGGGTGACCATGAAGAGCTTTTTTCGGCCGAATTTATCCGTGAGGCGGCCGAAGAAGAGGGCTCCGGCGCAGGCTCCCGCCACGTACAGGGCCGCCGCGGTGCCGGTGACCTGGGCGGAGCTGATCGCGAGGCCGCTGCCTTCCTCGGAGAGGCGGCTCGCGATGTTGCCGACCGTGGTGACTTCGAGGCCGTCCAGGATCCAGACCGTGCCGAGGCCGATGACGATCATCCAGTGCCAGCGGGACCAGGGCAGCCGGTCGAGGCGGGCGGGGACGGCGGTGGTGACGGTGCCGGTCTCGTTCTCGCTACGCCCCCGGCCGGGCGTGGATGGCGACGCGGTCATGGCGGGCCGCTCCTTCCGCTGCTCCCACGTCGCCTGCTGCATCTCCCGCACCCGAGCGACGGCCCTCTCGGCGTCGGGAGAGCTACTCCAGAGTGCCCGGGAAAGGCGCCCTCACGCGCGCTGGAGCCGCCGCCGCGCGCTGGAGCCCCCGCCCGCGGGCACCCGCCCGTGAGGCCCCTACGCCCCCTACGCCCCCAGCAACCGCGAAACCGAATAGATCAGCAACCCCGCCAACGCCCCCACCACGGTGCCGTTGATCCGGATGAACTGCAGGTCACGCCCGATGTGCGCCTCGATCTTCTTCGACGTGTGCTCCGCGTCCCAGCCCGCGACCGTGTCGGTGATCAGGGAGGTGATCTCGTCCCGGTACGTCGTCACCACGTACACCGCGGCGCCCTCGACCCAGCCGTCGACCTTCTGCTGGAGCCGCCCGTCCGTCGCCATGCGCGCGCCAAGCGAGAGCAGCGCGGCCCGTACCCGCAGGCGCAGCTCGCTCTGCTCGTCCTCGGCGGCGGCCACGATCATCTGGCGTACGGCCGACCAGGCGGAGGCGATCAGGTCCTGCACCTCGCCCCGGCCCAGGACCTCGCGCTTGAGGCGCTCCACGCGCTCCCGGGTGTCCGAGTCGGACTGCAGGTCGGCGGCGAAGTCGGCCAGGAAGCGGTCGACGGCGCCGCGCGCGGGGTGCTCGGGCATGTCCCGCATCTCGGCGAGGAAGCGGAGCAGTTCCTTGTAGACCCGCTCGCCGACCTTCTTGTCGACGAACCGCGGGGTCCAGCCGGGCGCGCCGCCCTGCACCGCGTCCATGACGGACTCGTCGTGCAGCACCAGCCAGTCGTGGGCGCGTGCGCAGACCAGGTCGACGACCCGCTTGTGGCCGCCGTCCGCGACGACCTTCTCCAGCATCTTGCCGATGCCGGGAGCGATCTCCTGGGCGTCGGCGCGGCGCGTGATGGCCTCGCCGACGACCGCCTGTACGTCGGAGTCGCGCAGGACCGTCAGGGCGCCGCGAAGGGCCGTGGCGAGCTCGGCCGTCACCCGGTCGGCGTGATCGGGGTCCGCGAGCCAGGTGCCGAGCCGGTTTCCGATGCCGACGGCGCGCAGCCGCCCCCGTACGACATCGGATGAGAGAAAGTTCTCACCGACGAACTCGCCCAGGGATACGCCCAGTTGGTCCTTTTTGTTCGGGATGATCGCCGTGTGCGGGATGGGCAGGCCCAGCGGGTGGCGGAAGAGTGCCGTCACCGCGAACCAGTCGGCGAGCGCGCCGACCATGCCGGCCTCGGCCGCCGCCGCGACATAGCCCGCCCAGGCTCCGGCGCCGGAGTTCTGCGCCCATTTGGCGAGTACGTAGACGAGCGCGACGAAGACGAGCAGGCCCGTCGCGGTGATCTTCATCCGGCGGACGCCGCGCCGTTTCTCCTCGTCAGCGGGGCTGTACGTGAAGCCGCCGCCGGATACGGAACCGGAGCCTCCGCCGGAGCCGGAGCCGGAACCCCCGCCGGAACCGGACGCACGTCCGGGACCCGCGCCCGCCGGGACGTCGCTTGCCGGACGGGACTCGCGGGAATGCTGTCCCGAAGCAGCAGCATCGGCCGCACCCTCCGGGATTGATCGATTCGTACGTTCCACTCACTCCACCTGGCCCGTTTGCGTGGTTCGCGGCGTCCTCATCCGTATTGTCCCCGTCTCTCTGCGCCCCTTCCTGACCGACTCCTGGAACGGACCACAAGTTCCCGGCGTCTGAATGGTCGGAGGGGGGCAGTGTCGGCCGCCTCACGGCCCATGACGCATCATGGGGTGATCACATCGGAGCCTCGATCAGGCTCCCCCTGCTCGAGGAGACACAGCCCGCATGACCAAGCGTCACGGTTATGCCCTGCTTGCCGCGGTCCTCGCGGTAATAGTGGTGATTTCCGCCGCCATATATCTCGGTGTAAGCACCGACGACGGATCTCAGGACACCATCAGCGCGGGGCCCCGAGGCCCGCGCAACTCCGCCGCGCCCGCATCCGCGGGCACCTGGGTCGGCTCTTGGGCCGCATCCCCCGCGGCGGCCGAACCAAACACGCAGCGCAACGGCTTCGCGGGCAAGTCCATCCGCAACGTCGTGCACACCAGCGTCGGCGGCAACAGCGCCCGCATCACGCTGTCGAACCTGTACGGACAGCAGCCGCTGAGCATCACCCACGCCTCCATAGCGGTGGCCGTGGGTTCGAACAACCCGGCCGCCGCGCCGGGCACCCTGCGCCGCCTGAACTTCAACGGCAACACCTCCGTGGTGATCCCCGCGGGCCAGCAGGTGATGAGCGACGCGGTCCGGATGCGCGTGCCGCACGCCAGTGACCTCCTGGTGACGACGTACTCGCCGACCCCCTCGGGCCCGGTGACCTTCCACCCGCACGCCCGCCAGGTCAGCTACGTCGCCGAGGGCGACCGTACGGAAGACCCGAACGGCGCCGCGTACAACCAGCAGAGCACCTCCTGGCGTTACCTCTCGGCCGTGGACGTCCTGAGCAACGAGGCGGACGGCACCGTCGTCGTCTTCGGTGACTCGCTCACCGACGGCATCTCCTCGACCATGGGCGCCAACGCCCGGTGGACCGACACCCTCGCCACCCGCCTGCGCGACGAGTCGGGCGGTCCCCGCTACGGCGTCGTGAACGCGGGCATCAGCGGCAACCGCGTCCTCTCGGACGGGAACGGCTCGCCCGCGGACAACCCGAGCGGCCTCTCGCGCTTCGACCGCGACGTGCTCGACCGGTCGGGCGTCAAGGCCGTCGTCGTGGCGCTCGGCGTCAACGACATCCTGCGCAACCCGCACCAGAACAACCCCGACCGCATCGTGGAGGGCCTGCGGGAGCTGACCCGGCAGGCGCACACCCGCGGACTGCGGGTCGTCGGGGCCACCCTGATGCCGTTCGGCGGCCACCGGGGGTACGAGCCGGCCCTGGAGAACGTGCGCCAGGCGGTGAACGAGCAGATCCGCGACGGCAAGGTCTTCGACGAGTTCGTCGACTTCGACCGGGCGCTGCGCGATCCGTACGACCCGCGCAAGCTGCGCAGCCAGTACGACTCGGGTGACCATCTGCACCCGAGCGACGAGGGCTACCGCCGGATGGCGGAGACGTTCAACCTGACGCAGCTGAGGGGCTCCGCGGCCGCCGAGCTGTAGCCCCGCAGAGCCCGGTGACAGGGGCTCGGTCCGACGACTGAGCCCCGCCCCTGAGGTTCAAGCAGGAGCGCGCCTCTCAGCCCCGTCCCTCAGCCCCGCTCCTCGCGCTTGCGCATCTGGATCTCGCGCCGCTCCTCGCGCCTCTCAAGACGCTCGCGGCGCCGCTCCTCCTTCAGCCGGAGCTTCTCGGCCCGGCGGATCTTGCGCTCCACGCCGACGCCGCCCATCAGGGCGAAGCCCTTGACGACCACGCGGGGCGAGCCGGGGCTGCCCTCGCCGGTCGCCTTGTCGTCGAAGCCGCCCATGAAGCCGAAGCCCTTGACCACGACGGTCATCTCGGGCGGCACGGTGACCTGCATGCCGCCCATGAGGGTCCAGCAGCGGATCTCCACGTCGCGCTCCGTGAACCGCGCCTCGCGCAGGTCGATCTCGCCGCCGCCCCAGATCGCGATCCCGTCGAACTGCCGGCCGACCACCCAGCCGCCCTTGCGGCTGAAACCGCCCCAGAAGGCGAAGCCGAGCTTCGACGTCGGTTCGCCGCTCACCATCCGCTCGGACCAGTCGATGGCGGCGGGATCGTCGCTCACCGGGCCCTTCACCATGGACACCTTGGCGCCCACCGAGGGCAGGTCCCGCGTGATCGGCTCAAGCTCGCCGTACGTACGGGCCTTGTACGTCGCGTCCAGGCGCTCCTCGAACTCCTCCATGTCGAGACGGCCCTCGGCCACCGCGTCACGGAGTCGTTCGGCGACGCGCTCGCGGTCCGCGTCGGCGGCTCTGAGATCGGGGAGATGCGGCTGCTCGTCGGTCATACGAGCAGCCTACGAGGTCGTCTTGTCCGCGTACATCTTGGCGATGACCGCCTCGATGTCGGGTTCCCTGACCGAGAGATCGACCATCGGATACCGCTCGGCGACCCGGGCGACAAGCGGAGCTGCCGACTCCGCCGCGGGGAAGGCGAGCCACTGACGCGGGCCCTCCACCTTCACCACCCGCGCCGACTCCACCTCGATGGGCGGAAGTTCGCGCTCCAGGTCCACGACCAGGGTCCGCTCGCTCTCCCCCACCTCGTGCAGACCGGCAAGGGCGCCGTCGTACATCAGGCGGCCGTGGTCGATGACCATCACGCGCTTGCAGAGCTGCTCGATGTCGGTCAGGTCGTGCGTGGTGAGCAGGACCGTCGTGCCCGACTCCGCGTTCAAGTCCCGCAGGAATCCGCGCACTTTGGCCTTGCTGATCACGTCGAGGCCGATCGTCGGCTCGTCCAGGTAGAGCACCTCCGGATCATGGAGCAGCGCCGCGGCGATGTCCCCGCGCATCCGCTGGCCGAGCGAGAGCTGGCGCACCGGGACGTCCAACAGCTCGGCCAGCTCCAGGAGTTCGACGCAGCGGTCGAGGTTCTCCTTGAAGCGGGCGTCCGGGATCCGGTACATGCGGTGCATCAGGCGGTACGAGTCGATCAGCGGCAGGTCCCACCACAGGGTGGTGCGCTGGCCGAAGACCACGCCGATGCGCCGTGCCAGGCGGGTGCGCTCGCGGGAGGGGTCGATCCCGGCGACCCGCAGCCGGCCGCCGCTCGGCGTCAGGATGCCCGTCAGCATCTTGATCGTCGTCGACTTGCCCGCGCCGTTCGGCCCGATGTAGCCGACCATCTCGCCGCGCGGCACGGTGAAGCTGATGCCGTCGACGGCACGCACCTCGTGCTTCTCGCGCCGCATGAAGCCGGTCTTCTTGCGTACGTCGAAGACCTTCTCGACGCCGTCGAGTTCGATGAGGTCCGGTCCTGAAGGTTCCATGGCGGTTCAGCTCCCTGTGCTGCGGTACGAACGCAGGCCCGTGCGCCAGGCGAGGCCCGCGAGTGCGAGAAGGACGGCGGCCACGAGCGGCGGTGTGAACGCCGTCCACGCCGGCAGGTCGAGCGGATAGGGCCGCCCGAGGACGTACAGCGCCGGAATCCAGTTCACGAAGGCCAGCGGCAGGATGAAGGTGGCGCCGCGCACCAGGTCCTTGGCGAAGACGGTCGGCGGGAACTGGAGCAGCGTGGTGCCGCCGTACGTGAAGGCGTTCTGCACCTCGGCCGCGTCCTGCGCCAGGAACTGGAAGGCCGCGCCCGCCACGAACACGGCCGCGAAGATGCCCGCGCCGCACAGCAGCATCAGCGGGACCATCAGGACCTTCAGCGGGGTCCAGTCGATGTCCAGGACCACGAGCGAGTACGCGAGGACCAGCGCGCCCTGCGTCACGCGCCCGAGCCGGTGCAGGCCGAAGCGGTCGGCGGCGACCTGGGCGATCACCGGGGCGGGCCGCACCAGGAGCGTGTCGAGCGTGCCGTCGCGCACCCGCTTGCCGAGGCGGTCCATGGAGCCCAGGGCGAGGTCGGCGAATCCGAACGACGTGCAGGTGGCGCCGTAGAGGAAGGCGATCTCGGAGAGCGAGTAGCCGCCGAGCCGGTCCACCTGCGAGAACATCAGCAGGATCGCCACGAAGTCGAACGCCGTCACGGCAAGGTTCCCGAACGCGGTCATCACGAACGACAGGCGGTAGGCCATCAGGGAACGGATCCACATGCCGGAGATCAGCCGGTAGGCCCGAAGCCCTTCCCGCACCTGCGTGAGCCCGTGTCGCGCCCTCGCCATTGGGGCCCGTGCCTCCTTGTCGTCATCCACCCTGGACCACCACCCGTCGCGTGGCCACGGCCTGCAGCAGCCGCCCGGCCGTGAGCAGCGCCGCCGCCCAGCCGAGCTGGAAGGCGTACGTCCACAGCAGGTCCACGCCCGTGTGCTTGCCGAGGAACACGTCGGCGGGCACCTGGAGCAGCGCCGACCAGGGCAGCGCGCGGGCCAGCTCGCCGAGCGCCCCCGGAAAGACGTTCAGCGGCAGCAGCATCCCGGAGAAGAAGGTGCCCGCGAGCATCGCCACCTGGGTGGTGCCCGCGCCGTCCATCAGCCAGAACGCGGAGAGCGCCACCAGGAAGCGGATCGAGAAGCTCACCAGGGCGCCCAGGAACACGGCGAGCAGGAACGCGAGCCAGCGCCCCGGTTCGCTGGGCAGGGCCAGGTCGAAGACGAGGGCGCCGACCACCATCGGCACGACACCGCGCCCGAGCAGCTGGAACAGGGCCCGGCCCAGGTCGGTCGCCAGCCACCAGATCTGCAGGTCGGCGGGCCGGTAGAGGTCGACGGCGATGTCCCCGGTACGGATCCGCTCGATCAGCTCGCCCTCGAACCCGCCGCCCATCAGCGCCATCACCGTGAGCAGCGCCTGCCCCAGCCAGACGAACGTCAACGCCTGGGCCTGGTCGTATCCGCCGAGCCCCGGCCGCTCGTCCCACAGGGCGATGTAGGTGTAGGCGAGGATCAGTCCGAAGACGGTGTTGGTGAACACCCCCGCCAGGGTGGCCGTCCGGTAGGTCGCGTACCGCCTGAAGCCGCTTCGGGCGACGGCCGCGTATAAGCGGAACCGTCCTGTACGCACACGCATCCCCTTTAACGAGAGCTTTGACGAAAGCTTCGACGAGCTACGCCGAAAGCCGTGCCCGGTCCGGGCCAAAGGGACGGAGCCTAGTGCGGTCGTCACCGCTCGTGCCAGGCATTTTCGGCGCACGGCGCGTGCCTGGCAGGGAACGCATGAAGCGACAGTGTGCAATGGGTCGTACGAGGCGTACGTGACGTACGACGCGAACCGGGAGTTCCACGAGACATGAGCAGCAGCGACGAGCCACAGCAGCCGGGCGGCAAAGAGCCCGAGGGCTGGGCGCCCCGCGAACCCGTGGACCCCCCGGCCGGCACACCGGCCGCTCCCCCGTCCGGCACACCGGCGAACACGGCCGGAGCCCCGGACGGCGCCGCACAAGGCGCGACCGGCACCGACGGCGCCGACGGCACCGGCAAGAAGGGCAAGAAGAAGCGCCCCAAACGCAAGGGCTGGCGACGGATCTTCCCCACCTGGCGCATGGTGCTCGGCGGCTTCATCCTGCTGATCCTGCTCTGCGTCGGCGGCTTCGCCGCGGGCTACCTGATCGTCGACATCCCGGCGGCCAACACGGCGGCCACCGCGCAGAGCAACGTCTATCTCTACGCCGACGGCACCCAGCTGGCCCGCGACGGCGAGGTCAACCGCGAGAACGTACCGCTGAGCCAGATCCCCAAGGAGGTCCAGCACGCCGCGCTCGCCGCCGAGGACCGGGACTTCTACAGCGAGTCCGCGGTCGACCCCAAGGCGATGATCCGCGCCGCGTACAACACCGTCACCGGCAAGGGCAAGCAGTCCGGTTCGACCATCACCCAGCAGTTCGTGAAGAACTACTACCTCGGCCAGGAGCAGACGGTCACCCGCAAGGCCAAGGAATTCTTCATCTCCATCAAGCTGGACCGCGAGGTGAGCAAGGACGACATCCTCGCCGGGTACCTCAACACCAGCTACTTCGGACGCAACGCGTACGGCGTGCAGGCCGCGGCCCAGGCGTACTTCGGCAAGAACGTGAAGGATCTCAACACCTCGCAGGGCGCCTATCTGGCGACGCTCCTCAACTCCCCCAACGCGTACGACGTGGCGACCCACCCGGAGAACAAGCAGCGCGCCCTGGGCCGCTGGAACTACGTCCTGGACGGCATGGTCAAGGAGGGGTGGCTCAGCGCCTCCGAACGGGCGAAGGCCAAATTCCCCGCCCCGAAGGAGGCCAAGGGCGCGTCGGGCCTCTCCGGGCAGCGCGGCTATCTCGTGCAGGCCGTCGAGGACTATCTGACGTCCAACAAGATCGTCGACGAGGACACTCTGGCCAAGGGCGGCTACCGCATCACCACCACCCTCCAGAAGGACCGCCAGGACGCCTTCAAGACGGCCGTCGACGACCAGGTGATGTCCAAGGTCGACAAGAAGGCCCGCAAGGTCGACCGCAACGTGCGCGCGGGCGGCGCCTCGATCGACCCCAAGACCGGCAAGGTCGTCGCGATGTACGGCGGCATCGACTACACCAAGCAGTACGTCAACAACGCCACACGCCGCGACTACCAAGTGGGCTCCACCTTCAAGCCGTTCGTCTTCACCTCGGCCGTGGAGAACGGCTCGGTCACCCAGGACGGCCGCACGATCACCCCGAACACGATCTACGACGGCACCAACAAGCGCCCGGTGCAGGGCTGGGACGGCGGAACGTACGCCCCCGAGAACGAGGACGACGTCAACTACGGCGACATCACCGTCAGCACCGCCACCGACAAGTCCGTCAACTCGGTCTACGCGCAGATGGCCGTCGACGTCGGCTCGGACAAGGTCAAGGACACCGCGGTCGACCTCGGCGTCCCGTCGAGCACCCCCGACCTCACCGCGTCCCCGTCCATCGCGCTCGGCCCCTCCACGGCCTCCGTCCTGGACATGACGGAGGCGTACGCGACGCTCGCCAACCACGGCAAGCACCCCACGTACACGATGGTCGAGAAGGTCACCAAGGACGGCCAGGAGATCGAACTGCCGGAGCCGAAGACCGCGCAGGCCGTCAGCCGTGAGGCCGCCGACACCACCACGTCCATCCTGCAGAGCGTCGTCGACGGCGGCACCGGCACGGCCGCACAGGCCGCGGGCCGCCCGGCGGCGGGCAAGACCGGCACCGCGGAGGAGGACAAGGCGGCCTGGTTCGCGGGCTACACCCCCGAACTCGCCACGGTCGTCTCCGTGATGGGCCAGAACCCGGACACCGGCGCGCACACCCCGCTGTACGGGGCGCTCGGCCAGCCCCGCATCAACGGCGGCGCCTTCCCGGCCCAGATCTGGGCGCAGTTCACCAGGGAGGCCCTCCAGGACGAGCCGATCCAGGACTTCGACCTGGAGGTGGAGGAGGGCGCGGACGTACCGGAGCTCCCGGACCCCTCGGCCACCGAGGAGGACCCGGCGACCGGCGGCGCGGCCACCGGCGGCGAGACACCGGGCCTGGACGAGGGCCAGACCCAGGGCCAGGACCAGGGCCAGACCCAAGGCCAGGACCAGGGCCAGACCCAAGGCCAGGACCAGGGCCAGACGCAGGGCCAGGACCAGGGGCAGACCCAGGGCCCGACCACCGACGGCGGCGCCACCGTCGACGGCGGAGCGACCGACGGAGGCATCCCCACCGACCCGGGAGCCGCCCAGGGCGGCCAGACGGACGGCGGGGCCACCGCGGACGGCGGAACGGGCGTCGCCGAAGGCGCCGTGGGCGGCTTCCCGGACAACGGGGCGACCTACAGAAGACAGAGCAACGGCAGCCCGGCGTACTGAGAGCCCTTCGGCGACACCCGGCGCGGCTAGTGACCCGAAGTCGCCTTCAGACCCACCACGGCGACGAGCAGCAGCACGACGAAGAAGATCCGGGCGGCGGTGACCGGCTCACCCAGGATCACCATGCCGAGCACCGCCGCACCGGCAGCGCCGATACCGACCCACACGCCGTACGCCGTACCGATCGGCAGCGTCTTGGCGGCGTGGGAGAGCAGCATCATGCTCGCGACGATCCCGAGGCCCGTGAACACGCTCGGCCACAGCCGGGTGAACCCCTCGGTGTACTTCATCCCGATCGACCAGCCCACTTCGAGCAGACCGGCGACGATCAACAGAACCCAGGCCACGACGGCACCTCCGACACGTAGAGACGCGAGATCGCGTCACTTGAATGGGGGTGCGTCGTCTTTGCGGAAACCCGGTACGGCGCGTCTCGTCGGGGTCCTTCAAAGGTAGCAAAGACAGCGCAAAAGGGCTGGTGACGATGGTCACCGACCCTTGCGTACGCTCTCCGGCGCTACAGGTACAGCCCGGTCGAATCCTCGGAGCCCTCGAAGCGGTCGGCGGCCACGGCATGCAGATCGCGCTCGCGCATCAGCACGTACGACACGCCCCGCACCTCCACCTCGGCCCGGTCCTCCGGGTCGTAGAGGACCCGGTCACCCGGCTCGACCGCCCGCACGTTCTGCCCGACGGCGACCACCTCGGCCCAGGCAAGACGCCTGCCGACGGCGGCGGTCGCGGGGATCAGGATGCCGCCGCCCGACTTGCGCTCGCCCTCGGCGGTGTCCTGCCGCACGAGCACGCGGTCGTGCAGCATCCGGATGGGCAACTTGTCGTCGTGCGGGCTGTGTCCCTGGCTTTTGGCGCTCACGCCCCGAACCTACCTGTCCACGGCGCGCCCGTACGATGCCGGGTCGATCCTTCGTACGGTGCCGGGCCGGTATCAGCGGCGCCCCGGTCAGCTCTTGCGGCGCCGCGAACTCACCGCGAGCAGCCCCACGAGACCCACGACCACCAGCGCCACCGGCACGACGCGCTCCAGACGCGGCGCACCGTCCTCGGTCACCAGCTGGGACCGCACGTCGGAGACGACGCGGTTGGCGCCGACGTACGCCCGGCCGAGGGAGTTGTCCACACTCGCGACGACCTTGGCCTTCGCGTCACCGACGATCGTCTTCGGGTGGACCCGCACCCCGATCTCGTCGAGCGTCTCGGCGAGCGTCACGCGACGGCGCTTGATGTCCGCCTCGATCTGCGCCGGGGTCCTGGTGTCCGACGTGTCCGCCACCGCGCTGCCTCCGTGGTCGTGTCCGGCTGTCTGCTGTCCGGCCGTCTGTTCCGACCGGCCGTCTGTTCTGTCCGTGCCTTCTGTACGTATCGCCGACAGTCTGTCAGCTCCACGCCCGCCGCACCCCACGGCACCCCTATTACGCTCGACTCCGTCACCACATGTTTTACGAGCATCCTGCTTACGCAGCATCCTGTGCGAGGAGACCCAAAGATGAGCGAGCGACTCACCCCCGGCGACACGGCCCCGGCATTCACCCTGCCGGACGCGGACGGCAACGAGGTCTCCCTGGCCGACCACAAGGGCCGCAAGGTCATCGTCTACTTCTACCCGGCAGCGCTTACCCCCGGCTGCACCAAGCAGGCCTGCGACTTCACGGACAACCTCGACGTGCTCGCCTCCGCGGGATACGACGTCATCGGCGTGTCCCCCGATAAGCCGGAGAAGCTGGCGAAGTTCCGCGAGCAGGAGAACCTCAAGGTCACGCTGGTCGGCGACCCGTCCAAGGAGACCCTGGAGGCGTACGGCGCCTTCGGCGAGAAGAAGCTGTACGGCAAGACCGTCACCGGCGTCATCCGCTCCACGGTCGTCGTGGACGAGACGGGCAAGGTCGAGCACGCCTTCTACAACGTCAAGGCGACGGGCCACGTAGCAAAAATCATCAAGGACCTGGGCATCTGAGGATCTTCTGCCCGGGGCGTCTGCCCCTCCCCGAGTGTGACGAAAGCCCCCTTGAAGGGGGCTTTCGTTTGCGTCGGCGCGGATCGAGCAAGTGATGCCAGGAGGATTATTCGCAGAACGGAAGGACAACCCATGGCGGCCCACGACGAGGCAGAGGCCGATACCGAGGCTGTGAAGCGCCACCGCACCCTCTTCCGAGCCGCCAAACGCCGCAAGGATCCGCCGCTGCGACGCACGGACATCACGGTCACGGACGATGCGGCGGTCAAGCGGGCGGTCAAAGCGGCCTCGCTCGGAAATGCCATGGAGTGGTTCGACTTCGGCATCTACAGCTACCTGGCCGTCACCATCGGCCACGTCTTCTTCCCTTCCGGGAACGACACGGTCCAGCTGATCTCGTCCTTCGCCACCTTCGCGGTGTCGTTCCTGGTACGCCCCATCGGCGGCATGGTCTTCGGCCCGATGGGTGACAAGATCGGCCGCAAGAAGGTCCTCGCCCTGACGATGATCATGATGGCGATCGGCACCCTCGCCATCGGACTCATCCCGTCCTACGCCACGATCGGCTTCTGGGCCCCGGTCCTGCTGATCTTCTTCCGGCTCGTGCAGGGCTTCTCCACGGGCGGCGAGTACGGCGGCGCCTCGACCTTCATCGCCGAGTACGCCCCCGACAAGCGCCGCGGCTACTTCGGCAGCTTCCTGGAGATGGGAACCCTCGCCGGCTACGTCGGCGCGGCGGGCCTCGTCCTCATCCTGAACACCGCGCTCGGCTCGGACGCCATGGAGTCGTGGGGCTGGCGCCTGCCATTCCTCGTCGCAGGGCCGCTCGGCCTCGTCGGCCTCTATCTCCGTCTGAAGCTCGACGAGACGCCCGCGTTCCAGAAGATGGAGGACGCCACCTTCCACTCGGCGTCCGAGGGCGCGTCCACCGTGGAAACCACGGCGAAGGGCGACCTGGCGAAGATCTTCACCAACTACTGGCCGACGCTGATCCTCTGCATCGCCCTGGTGGGCGCGTACAACGTCACCGACTACATGCTCCTGTCGTACATGCCGACGTACCTCTCCGACGAGCTCGGCTACGACGACTCGCACGGCCTGCTGATCCTCATCGGCACGATGGTGATCCTGATGCTGATCATCACCCAGGTGGGCAAGCTCTCCGACCGCTTCGGCCGCAAGCCGCTCCTGATGACGGGCATGGTCAGCTTCCTGGTCCTGTCCATCCCGGCGTTCCTCCTGATCAAGCAGGGCAGCCTGATCGCGGTCTCCGGCGGCATGCTCCTCCTTGGCCTGTCCCTGGTCTGCCTCCTCGGCACCATGTCGGCGACGCTCCCGGCCCTGTTCCCGACGTCGGTCCGCTACGGCTCCCTGTCAGTCGGCTACAACCTCTCCGCCTCCCTCTTCGGCGGCACGGCTCCCCTGGTCATCACGTCCCTGATCAGCATCACGGGCACGGACATGATCCCTGCCTACTACTCGATGGCAGCGGCCCTGGTAGGCGTCATCGCGGTGGCCTGCATGAAGGAAACGGCCCAGAAGCCTTTGGACGGCTCGCCCCCGTCGGTGGGAACGAAGGAGGAAGCGGCGGAGATGGTCGAGGCAGCGGCCCCCACCCCGCGCTTCTGACCCCTCCCCCCTCTCCGGTCCGGAACGGCCCGCCCCACGTACAAGTGAGGCGGGCCGTTCCGCATTTCGGGCGTGACTGTCCGATAAACGGTTCGTTAGCCCGTACGAGGCTGCAACGGGTGGCCGGAGGCGGAGGGGGAACAATGCCGGATCCGTACAGCAAGGATCGGCTGAAGCCGGCCGTTGCCGAGGCTCGCAACTGGACTGACCTGATGCGGCGCCTCGGCCTCACGATGAGCGGCGGGCAACGACGCGTGCTGCAGGAGAAGGTGATCGGTCTCGGACTCGACACGAGCCACTTCGTCCAGCGCAGTCCATGGCGCAAGTATCCGGACGCCGCCATTGCTGACGCCGCCACGTCGTCGTCCTCGCTGCGCGAAGTGGCAGTGAAACTGGGTGCCACGCCGGCCACCGGGACGCTCTCTCACATCCGCCGCCGCATAGACGCCGCCGGCATCGACATCAGCCACTTCCCCGGCATCGATCGGCCCGAACTGGACCTCCCCTTCACTACCGAGGAGCTGCGGACAGCGGCCGCAGCAGCAACCAGTGTGCGCGGCATGGCGCGTTCACTGGGTGTGCCGGAAGACAGCCGCTCCCGCGCAACGTTGAGCCGCATGCTGCGCGCCCGACACATCGACACCGGGCACTTCTCTCACCGGCGACCGCTGATCCCTGAGGATGAACTCCGTGACCTTGTACAGAGCTCCACGAGTTACGCCGATGTGATGCGGGGCCTCGGTATGGAGGTCAACGACACCAATCACCGACGCATTCGGCGCGCGGCAGCCCGCCTCGGTCTCGACACCAGCCATTTCAAGCGCCGGGCCTGGGGGCAGCCGGACCGCCCGGCGCCCTCTCCGATCGCCCACCGGGTGCTGGTCGTCCTGCCTGACCATGCCGGGCGGACCAACAGGGCCAAGCTTCACCGTGCCCTGGCCGAGATGGGAGTCCCGTACCTGTGTGAACCGTGTGGCAGCACCGGTCAGTGGCTGGCGCAGCCGCTCACCTTGCAGATCGACCACGTCAACGGGGACTGGCGCGACAATCGGCGGGAGAACCTTCGGTACTTGTGCCCCAACTGCCATTCGCTGACAGAAACGTGGTGCCGCCAGAAGGGGACAGGGCCACTCGCCGGATAGCAGCCGGTCGCCGTACACTTACAGCCGCCCGTCACGCCCGACGACGGGCGGCTAGCGGCCTTGGCGGAACGGCAGACGCCTCGCATTTAGGGTGCGATGGGAGAAATCCCGTGAGGGTTCGAATCCCTCAGGCCGCACTCACCTTCGCTTAAAAGGTCCGGCCTGCGAATTCCGCAGGCCGGACCTTTTGCGTACCCGTCAGCCCAACAGCTCCCGCACCACAGGAACCAACGCCCGAAACGCCTTCCCCCGATGGCTGATCGCGTTCTTCTCGTCCGCGGAGAGTTCCGCGCACGTGCGCGTCTCGCCGTCCGGCTGGAGGATCGGGTCGTAGCCGAAGCCGCCCGAGCCCGCGGGGGTGTGGCGCAGTACGCCCCGGAGTTGGCCTTCCACCACCCTCTCCGTGCCGTCCGGGAGGGCGAGGGCTGCCGCGCAGGCGAAGTGGGCGCCGCGGTGGGCGTCCGCGTCGATGTCGCCGAGTTGGGCCAGGAGGAGGGCGAGGTTCGCGGCGTCGTCTCCGTGGCGGCCGGCCCAGCGGGCGGAGAAGATGCCGGGGGCTCCGCCGAGGACGTCGACGCAGAGGCCGGAGTCGTCGGCGACCGCGGGCAGGCCGGTGGCCTTGGCGAGGGCGTGGGCCTTGAGGAGGGCGTTCTCGGCGAAGGTGACGCCTGTTTCCCTGACGTCGGGGATCTCGGGGTAGGCGTCCGCGCCGACGAGGTCATGGGTGAGGCCTGCGTCGGCGAGGATCGCCTTGAGTTCCGTGATCTTGCCGGCGTTGCGGGTGGCGAGGATGAGGCGGGTCATGCCCACCAGTATCCAAGCCCCGGATCAGTTACGGCGTGCAGACCTTGGTCAGCTCGCTCGTCGCGTCCACGATCGGCTTGAGGTCGGGGGTCGCGTCCCCCTTGTCGACGGCGTCGCGGACGTTGTCGACGGCCTTGTCGAGGTCGTCGACCGCCTTGTTCACGTCGGTGTCCTCGGTCTTGTCGCCGATCTCGTCGATGTTCTTGTCGATCTTGTCGAGTGCCTCGTCCGCCTGTGTGGGGTCGTCACCGGCGTTCTCGACGGCCTGCTGGAGGTCGGTGACGCTGTCGGCGATGGCGTCCGCGGTCTGGACGCAGTCGAGTGCCTTGTTGACGGCGTCGCAACCGACGAGGCCGATGCCCGCCGGTACGGCGATCAGAACTGACGTGATGGCGATGGCAATACGGCGGTGGCGCGCGGCCATGCGTGGATCCCTCCCCGGGTGCTGGTACGGGCGCACGGCTTTGCGCGTGCGCCCGCATCCGTTAGAACGCTCGTGGAGGGCCGATGGTTGCCTGTCGGCTGCCCCAACCGGCTACTCGGCTGCCCCAACCGGCTACTTGGTCGCTTCGAGCGCCTCGCGCTGGAAGCGGGCCAGGTCTTCGCAGCCGCCGACCGCGAGGTCGAGCAGCGCGTTCAGCTCCTTGCGGTCGAAGGGCTCGGCCTCGGCGGTGCCCTGGACCTCGACGAAGCGGCCGTCGCCGGTGCAGACGACGTTCATGTCGGTGTCGGCCTTG
Source organism: Streptomyces sp. NPDC055189 (assembly GCF_053606765.1). Taxonomy (NCBI): domain Bacteria; kingdom Bacillati; phylum Actinomycetota; class Actinomycetes; order Kitasatosporales; family Streptomycetaceae; genus Streptomyces; species Streptomyces sp. NPDC055189. Next base: position 5,575 of record NZ_JBSGSG010000051.1, on the reverse strand, counting down.
ACGTCTTCCTCGTAGCGCAGGTCGAGGAGGGGTACGCCGCCGACGATGCCGACGGAGACGGCGGAGACGGTGTCGGTGAGCGGCTTGCGTCCTGCCTTGACGAGCTTCTTGCCCTGGGCCCAGGCGACGGCGTCGGCCAGTGCCACGTAGGCGCCGGTGATGGCGGCGGTGCGGGTGCCGCCGTCGGCCTGGAGGACGTCGCAGTCGAGGACGATGGTGTTCTCGCCGAGCGCCTTGTAGTCGATGACGGCGCGCAGGGAGCGGCCGATGAGGCGGGAGATCTCGTGGGTGCGGCCGCCGATCTTGCCGCGTACGGATTCGCGGTCGCCGCGGGTGTTGGTGGAGCGCGGCAGCATCGAGTACTCGGCGGTCACCCAGCCCTCGCCGCTGCCCTTGCGCCAGCGCGGGACGCCTTCGGTGACGGAGGCGGTGCAGAAGACTTTGGTGTCGCCGAAGGAGATGAGGACGGAGCCCTCGGCGTGCTTGCTCCAGCCGCGCTCGATGGTGATCGGGCGGAGCTGTTCGGGGGTGCGGCCGTCGATGCGGGGCGTGGAGGACATGCGGCCGACCCTATCGGCACATGGCTGAGGGCCCTTACCGGTGATCGGCAGGGGCCCTCGGCGGGTGCGCTCAGTTGGGTTCAGCTGCTCACATCATGTCTTCGATGTCGGCCGCGATGGGGTCGGCGTCGGTGCCGATGACGACCTGGATCGCGGTGCCCATCTTGACGACGCCGTGGGCGCCTGCGGCCTTCAGCGCGGCGTCGTCGACCAGTGCCGGGTCCTTGACCTCGGTGCGGAGGCGGGTGATGCAGCCCTCGACCTCTTCGATGTTCTCGATGCCGCCGAGCCCGGCGACGATCTTCTCAGCCTTGCTGGCCATGGTGTTCTCCCTGTTCTTAAAGGACGCGGCCTCACCACACCGTAGGTCCGCTTTGCCACGGTAACGCACGGTTGGAGCATCTTCGCGGGCGGTTATGGCACTCGTACCCAATGATGACGATCAAGGTGCCATCCCTCATGCCATCCCCCGGGGGACGGCACCGCACCCGTTCCGCAACTGGTCTACACCAGTTTCCAACGACCGCCAAACCTGGCTTGTTCCGGAGGGGACGCCGATGAGTACCGACGCCGCGGCGGTGCCGCAGAAGAAGTGGTGGAACGGGCTGTTCCAGGGCCTGCAGAAGATGGGCCGCAGCCTTCAGCTCCCCATCGCCGTCCTGCCCGCCGCGGGCATCCTCAACCGCCTCGGCCAGCCGGACGTCTTCGGCGCCGACGGTCTCGGCTGGGACAGCGTCGCGAAGGTCTTCGCAGCGGCGGGCGGTTCGCTCCTGGACTCCGCGCTCGGCCTGCCCCTGCTGTTCTGCATCGGCGTCGCGATCGGCATGGCCAAGAAGTCGGACGGCTCCACGGCGCTCGCCGCGGTCACGGGGTTCCTCGTCTACTACGCCGTGCTGCGCGCCTTCCCCGACGACTGCCCCGCCGACACCACCTTCGGCGCCGCGGGAATGTGGAGCGGCGTCTGCGTGGCGGAGGACGGGACGGTGGCGCAGGCCGCGTACCAGAATCCGGGGGTCTTCGGCGGCATCGTGATGGGTCTGCTCGCCGCGTGGTTCTGGCAGCGCTATCACCGCGTGAAGCTGGTCGACTGGCTCGGCTTCTTCAACGGCCGCCGCCTCGTGCCGATCATCATGGCCTTCGTCGGCCTGGTCTTCGCCGGTCTGTGCGTGTGGGTCTGGCCGCCCGTCGGCGACGCGCTGACCAGCTTCTCCAAGTGGCTGGTGGATCTCGGCTGGCTGGGCTCCGGAATCTTCGGCGTGGCCAACCGCGCGCTGCTCACGATCGGTCTGCACCAGTTCCTGAACACGTTCGTCTGGTTCCAGTTCGGCGACTTCGAGAAGCCGGACGGCACGATCGTGCACGGTGACATCAACCGGTTCCTCGCGGGCGATCCGACGGCCGGTCAGTTCACGTCGGGCTTCTTCCCGATCATGATGTTCGCGCTCCCCGCTGCGGCCCTGGCGATCACGCACGCGGCCCGCCCGGAGCGTCGCAAGGTGGTCGGCGGCCTGATGCTGTCGGTCGGTCTGACGTCGTTCGTCACCGGCATCACCGAGCCGATCGAGTACTCGTTCCTCTTCATCGCGCCCGCGCTGTACGCGATCCACGCGGTGCTCACCGGTGTCTCGATGGCGGTGACGTGGGCCCTGGGGGTCAAGGACGGCTTCAGCTTCTCGGCGGGGCTGATCGACTACGTCATCAACTGGAGTCTGGCGACCAAACCCTGGCTGATCATCCCGATCGGGTTGGTCTTCGCCGTCGTGTACTACGTGCTGTTCAGCTTCGTGATCCGCAAGTTCGACCTGCACACCCCGGGACGAGAACCCGAGGAAGAAACGGAAGCACAGGACGCGGAGCAGACGAAGGCATAGCCGCCGTCAGGGCCGCTGCCGCCGACCGGCGCGCAGCCAACCGGAAGCTCCCCGAACGGCCCCCCGCAAGACCCTCGGACGAAATCGTCCGGGGGTCTTTCCCTGTCTATTTCGCGTTATGGCGGACCCCACAAAACTCGTGGGTTCCTTACGTCACCTTCACCGTGCTACAACAGGTCTACACCACTTAATGGTGTAGACCACGCGGCCGTCCGCCGCGGCCCCGGAGACGCCGCCGTCCCCCACTTCCATGTCCCCAGGCGGCGCCTTGCCCACTGGAGGAAGTTGTGTCCACGGCCAGTTCCGCTCCCGCGGCGGAGAAGAAGAAGGGCGCCGGCGTGATGGCTGTCATGCAGCGCATCGGCCGCAGCCTCATGCTGCCGGTCGCCGTGCTGCCGGCAGGCGCCCTGCTCGTCCGCCTCGGCAACCCCGACATGCTCGGCCGGGACTCCTTCCCTGCCTTCATCACCAAGATCGCCTCCTTCATGGCCGCGGGCGGCAACGCGATCCTCGACAACATGGCGCTGCTGTTCGCCGTCGGCATCGCGATCGGCTTCGCCAAGAAGTCCGACGGCTCGACGGCGCTCGCGGCCGTCACCGGCTACCTCGTCTTCAAGAACGTCCTCGGCACGTTCACCGACCCGAACCTCGACAAGATCGCGACGGTCGTCGACGGCAAGATAGTCATGACGGAAGCGCCGGTGGACGCCAAGGTCCTCGGCGGTGTCGTGATGGGCATCGTCGTGGCGCTGCTCTACCAGAAGTTCTACCGGACCAAGCTGCCCGACTGGGCCGGCTTCTTCGGCGGCCGCCGTCTCGTGCCGATCCTCTCCGCCTTCGCGGGCCTGGTCCTCGGCATCGTCTTCGGCTACATCTGGCCGATCCTCGGCACGGGTCTGCACAACTTCGGTGAGTGGCTGGTCGGTTCGGGCGCCGTGGGCGCGGGCATCTTCGGTGTCGCCAACCGTGCGCTGATCCCGGTCGGCATGCACCACCTCCTGAACTCCTTCCCGTGGTTCCAGGCCGGCTCGTACGAGGGCAAGAGCGGCGACATCAACCGCTTCCTCGCCGGTGACCCGACCGCCGGACAGTTCATGACCGGCTTCTTCCCGATCATGATGTTCGCCCTTCCCGCGGCCTGCCTCGCGATCGTCCACTGCGCCCGTCCCGAGCGCCGCAAGGTCGTCGGCGGCATGATGTTCTCGCTCGCGCTCACCGCCTTCGTGACCGGTGTGACCGAGCCGATCGAGTTCACGTTCATGTTCATCGCGCCGGTCCTGTACGCGATCCACGCGGTGCTCACCGGTGTCTCGATGGCGCTGACCTGGGCGCTCGGCATGAAGGACGGCTTCGGCTTCTCGGCGGGAGCGGTCGACTTCTTCCTCAACCTCGGCATCGCGCACAACCCGTGGGGCCTGGCCCTCGTGGGCCTCTGCTTCGCCGCGGTCTACTACGTGATCTTCCGGTTCGCGATCACCAAGTGGAACCTCCCGACGCCGGGCCGCGAGTCCGACGAGGAGCTCGCCGAGATCCTCAAGGCCGAGGCGAAGTAAGCCCCAGCCGCACGGCTCATACGAATCGAAAGAGCCCCGCACCGTTCGTCGTAACGGTGCGGGGCTCTTCCGTGTCACAAGGCGCTAGATCTCGTACGTCCGGCCCGCCTTCGCGAGCTCCGCCGGGCCGTCGTACGCCGCCCGCGCGTCCGCCAGGTTCACCTGCGGGTCCGTCCACGGCGGGATGTGCGTGAGGAGGAGGCGCGCGGCGCCCGCGCGCTGGGCGGACTCGCCCGCCTCACGGCCGTTGAGGTGCAGGTCGGGGATGTTCTCCTTGCCGTGCGTGAAGGCCGCCTCACACAGGAACAGGTCGGTGCCGGCGGCCAGTTCGTCGAGCGCGCCGCACACGCCCGTGTCTCCCGAGTACGTGAGGGACCTGCCCCCGTGCTCGACGCGGATGCCGTACGCCTCGACGGGGTGGAACACCTTCTCCGTACGGACGGAGAACGGGCCGATGTCGAACGAGGCCGGCTTGACGGTGTGGAAGTCGAAGACCTCGCTCATCGAGGAGGCCGAGGGGGTGTCTGCGTAGGCCGTGGTCAGGCGCTGTTCGGTGCCCTCGGGCCCGTAGACCGGGATGGGGGCGCAGCGGCCGCCTTCGTGCCGGTAGTAGCGCGCCACGAAATAAGCGCACATATCGATGCAGTGGTCGGCGTGCAGATGACTGAGAAAGATCGCGTCCAGGTCGTACAGACCGACATGGCGCTGCAGCTCGCCGAGGGCACCATTGCCCATGTCGAGCAGCAGCCGGAAGCCGTCGGCCTCTACGAGGTAGCTCGAACAGGCCGAGTCCGCGGACGGAAACGACCCCGAGCAGCCGACGACGGTGAGCTTCATGGAGCGGAGACCTCCGGAGGCGAAACGGGGGTTGTGCGGGGGCCTTGCGGGGCTCGCGAAGAGTCTTGCGAGAGGCTCTGCGCGGAGTGCTTCAATCCGTCGAGCGTAAGGCGCAAAAGGGCCGGTCGCTCCTCCGCCGAGGGCCGTTGTGGGAGAACTCACCTGCGCTGTCACCGGTTCGGGGGGCGCGCGGGGCGGGGTGCGCGCCGGTACCGTCTGCGGTATGGATACGTCGTGGTGGCTCGCCCTGGCCGCTGTGGTGGTGCTCGCCGTGGTCGCCACCGTGGTGGACGGCTGGGGTCGCGGCCACCGCGGACCCCGCGGCCGGGCCACCCGTCCGCCGGGTCGGCCGCGCGGCCCGCGACGTCAGCTTCCGGCGCCGAAACCGGCGGAGATCTGGTGGGCGCGGGTGCCGTACGAGGATGGTCCCGGCGAGAAGGACCGGCCCTGTCTCGTGCTTTCGGTGCGGGGCGAGAGCGCGGTCGTCGCGAAGATCACCAGCAAGTACCACGACGAGCGGCCCGGGGTGATTCCGCTGCCGCCCGGGTCGGTCGGGGACGCGCGCGGGCGGCCCAGCTTTCTGGAGACGGACGAGCTGCGGGACGTTCCGGTGTGGGAGTTCCGGCGGCGGGCGGGGATCGTCGACCCGGCGCTGTGGGATCAGGTGCGGTACCTGGCCGGGTAGGGCGGGCGGGGTCGGCTCTCGGCTCTCGACTCGGGAAAGTCGCCGGCTGCGCCGAGTTCGTCCTCAAAC
>NZ_JBSGSG010000050.1:0-69173 GCF_053606765.1 Streptomyces sp. NPDC055189 | reverse complement strand
AGGAAATCCTGGCGGGACCGGGCCTTCGCCTTCCCGGTGCGGTTACGCCTTGCGGAGGCGGAACGTCAGGGACAGGGACTCGTCCGTGAACGTCTCGCCGTACGTGTCGTCCGCCTCTCCCTGGGCGAAGTCCGTGGCGAGGACCTCGTCCGCGATGAGCTCGGCGTGGTCGGACAGGGCCGTGATCACGGCCGGGTCCGTGGAGGTCCAGCGCAGGGCGATCCGGTCCGCGACGTCCAGGCCGCTGTTCTTGCGGGCCTCCTGGATCAGGCGGATCGCGTCACGGGCCAGGCCCGCCCGGCGCAGCTCCTCCGTGATCTCCAGGTCGAGGGCGACCGTGGCACCGGAGTCGGACGCCACCGACCAGCCCTCGCGCGGGGTCTCCGTGATGATGACCTCGTCAGGGGCCAGCGTGATCTTCTCGCCGTCGACCTCGACCGACGCCGTGCCCTCGCGCAGGGCCAGGGACAGGGCGGCCGCGTCCGTGTCGGCGACGGCCTTGGCGACCGCCTGCACGCCCTTGCCGAACCGCTTGCCGAGCGCCCGGAAGTTGGCCTTGGCGGTGGTGTCCACCAGTGACCCGCCGACTTCGGAGAGCGACGCGAGCGAGGAGACGTTGAGCTCCTCGGTGATCTGCGCGTGCAGCTCCGGGTTGAGCGACTCGAAGCCCGTGGCGGCGATCAGGGCGCGCGACAGCGGCTGGCGGGTCTTGACGCCCGACTCGGCGCGCGTGGCGCGACCCAGCTCCACCAGGCGGCGCACGAGCACCATCTGCCGGGAGAGGTCCGGGTCGATCGCCGACAGGTCGGCCTCGGGCCAGGACGTCAGGTGGACCGACTCCGGGGCGTCCGGGGTGACCGGCACCACCAGGTCCTGCCAGACGCGCTCGGCGATGAACGGCGTCAGCGGGGCCATGAGGCGGGTGACCGTCTCCAGGACCTCGTGCAGGGTGCGCAGGGCCGCCTTGTCGCCCTGCCAGAAGCGGCGGCGCGAGCGGCGTACGTACCAGTTAGAGAGGTTGTCGACGAACGTGGACAGGAGCTTGCCCGCACGCTGGGTGTCGTAGCCCTCCAGGGCCTGCGTGGCCTGGTCGGTGAGCGCGTGCAGCTCGCTGAGCAGCCAGCGGTCCAGGAGCGGGCGGTCGGCGGGCGCCGGGTCGGCGTCGCTGGGGGCCCACTTCGACGTACGGGCGTACAGGGCCTGGAAGGCGACCGTGTTCCAGTACGTGAGGAGCGTCTTGCGGACGACCTCCTGGATCGTGCCGTGGCCCACCCGGCGGGCCGCCCAGGGGGAGCCGCCGGCCGCCATGAACCAGCGCACCGCGTCGGCGCCGTGCTGGTCCATGAGCGGGATCGGATCCAGGGTGTTGCCCAGGTGCTTGGACATCTTGCGGCCGTCCTCGGCGAGGATGTGGCCGAGGCAGACCACGTTCTCGTACGACGACTTGTCGAAGACCAGGGTGCCGACGGCCATCAGCGTGTAGAACCAGCCGCGGGTCTGGTCGATGGCCTCCGAGATGAACTGCGCCGGGTACCGGCTCTCGAAGAGCTCCTTGTTCTTGTGCGGGTAGCCCCACTGCGCGAACGGCATCGAACCGGAGTCGTACCAGGCGTCGATGACCTCGGGGACGCGCGTCGCGGTCTCCTGGCAGGTCGGGCAGGGGAAGGTGACCGCGTCGATGTACGGACGGTGCGGGTCCAGGTCCGACTGGTCGGTGCCCGTCAGGTCGGAGAGCTCGGCGCGCGAGCCCACACAGGTCAGGTGACCTTCCTCGCAGCGCCAGATGGGCAGCGGGGTGCCCCAGTAGCGGTTGCGGGAGAGCGCCCAGTCGACGTTGTTGGTCAGCCAGTCGCCGAAGCGGCCGTGCTTGACCGAGTCCGGGAACCAGTTGGTCTTCTCGTTCTCCTGGAGGAGGCGCTCCTTGACGGCCGTCGTGCGGATGTACCAGGACGGCTGCGCGTAGTAGAGGAGCGCCGTGTGGCAGCGCCAGCAGTGCGGATAGCTGTGCTCGTACGGGATGTGCTTGAAGAGCAGACCGCGGTCCTGGAGGTCCTCGGTGAGCTTTTCGTCGGCCTTCTTGAAGAAGACGCCGCCCACGAGCGGGAGGTCCTCCTCGAAGGTGCCGTCGGGGCGCACCGGGTTCACGACCGGGAGGCCGTACGAACGGCAGACCTTGAGGTCGTCCTCACCGAAGGCGGGGGACTGGTGGACCAGACCGGTGCCGTCCTCGGTGGTCACGTAGTCGGCGTTGACCACGTAGTGCGCAGGGGCGGGGAACTCGACGAGCTCGAAGGGGCGCCGGTAGGTCCAGCGCTCCATCTCGGCGCCCGTGAAGGTCTGCCCCGTGGTCTCCCAGCCCTCGCCGAGCGCCTTCTCGACGAGCGGCTCGGCGACGACCAGCTTCTCCTCGCCGTTGGTCGCGACGACGTACGCGACGTCGGGGTGCGCGGCGACCGCGGTGTTGGAGACGAGGGTCCACGGAGTGGTCGTCCACACCAGGAGGGCCGCCTCGCCCGCGAGGGGGCCGGAGGTGAGCGGGAAGCGGACGAAGACGGAGGGGTCGACGACCGTCTCGTAGCCCTGCGCGAGCTCGTGGTCCGAGAGGCCGGTGCCGCAGCGCGGGCACCAGGGGGCGACGCGGTGGTCCTGGACCAGGAGGTCCTTGTTGAAGATCTCCTTCAGGGACCACCAGACCGAGTCGACGTACTCGGGGTCCATGGTGCGGTACGCGTCGTCGAGGTCGACCCAGTAGCCCATGCGGGTCGTGAGGTCGGTGAAGGCGTCGGTGTGCCGGGTCACGGACTCGCGGCACTTGGCGTTGAACTCGGCGATGCCGTACGCCTCGATGTCCTTCTTGCCGTTGAAGCCCAGCTCCTTCTCGACCGCGAGCTCGACCGGGAGGCCGTGGCAGTCCCAGCCGGCCTTGCGGGCCACGTGATAGCCCCGCATCGTGCGGAAGCGCGGGAAGACGTCCTTGAAGACGCGGGCCTCGATGTGGTGGGCGCCCGGCATGCCGTTGGCGGTGGGCGGACCTTCGTAGAACACCCACTCGGGGCGGCCCTCGGACTGATCGAGGCTCTTGGCGAAGATCTTCTGCTCGCGCCAGAAGTCGAGCACGGCGTGCTCGAGGGCGGGCAGGTCGACCTGGGCGGGCACCTGGCGGTACTGCGGCTGCGTATTCAACGGCTGCGTGTTCAACGCGCTTCCTCCGGCGGACGATTCCGTTCCGTCGGAGGGACGAGAGCCCTTTGTCGCGCTCCCGCGGTACCACCCTCCTTGGCCTCCCCGGCGCGTGTGGCGCACGGAAAAGCCCCCTCATTGGGGTCGCGATGCCGGGTCTACTGGCCTGCGGCGGACCCGGGGGCCCGCTGCCTGCGGTTCTTCCGGCGGCTCCGGGGTGATCTTCGCGTCGCGCCTGCCCCCGGGCTCACACCGTCCCCGGGTCGCTCATGGCCGCGTTCGCCGCTACTCGTCCCCATCCACGCTTCTCGCTCCGGCCAGTGTACGGGGCCGGGGTGCACGGGGCCGACCGGATTTCGGGCGGCGACCTCAGGCGTGCTGGGGGACCTCGTCCCTGAGGGAGTCGCGGACCATCTTCCGCAGCTCCGGGCTGTCGGTGTGCCCGTGGACGGACACGGCGTGCTCGCTGGCGGCGCGGACCACTTCCTCCTCATCGCCGGAGATGGCGAGGGTGCAGTCGGTCTCGCTCGGGAAATCACGGCAGTCGGCTGTTTTGCGCATGACGCACCTTCTTGTGTCGTGTCTTATTTTATGCCTGATTCCGACCATTGGGCGGGCTTGTGCCCGATGTCGTGACGGCCACGGTGACTGACCCGAATGCCGCCATGTGGAGCGTGCGGATCCTGACCCGCCGTCCGGCCGGATTACCCGGCTGGGAGCTGGGCACAACGCATGCATGCTTGCCGCGCCGCACCTGTGGGGCGAGCGCATGGAGCGGCGTGCCCCGTTGCCGCGGGCCCTGAGTCGATTTATCGTCCCAGCACGATTGCGCGTGCAAGATCACAAAATGTGAAGGGGCCGCGGCCATGGTGGCGAAGAAGACCGCCGTACAGCGTTCGGCGTCGGGCAGATCCACGGGCGAGGGCGAAAAGGCCGCGGACACGAAGACCACGAAGACCACGAAGAAGACGGCCGCCAAGAAGGCCGTGGTGAAGACGGCGGCGGCGAAGAAGGCCGTCGCCAAGAAGGCGGTCGCCAAGGTCGCCGACGCCGGTAGGAAGGCAGCTGCCGGGGAGGACGCGGCCAAGGAGTCGGCGGCCACGGAACCCGCGGCGGCGAAGAAGGCTCCCGCGGCGAAGAAGGCCCCGGCGAAGAAAGCTCCGGCTAAGAAGACAGCCGCCAAGAAGAGCACGGCCCGCAAGAGCACGGCCAAGGAGACGGCTGCGACAGCGGCCGAGGGTGCGGCTCAGGCCGCGGAGACGACGGGAGCCACGACAGTGGTCACGAAGAAGACTCCGGGCACGGCGACGGCAGCGAAGAAGCCGACGGCGGTGCCCAAGGCGCGTATCGCCGCCGCGGAGCCCGGTGAGCTCGCGGTACGGCCCGGCGAGGACCCCTGGACCCCCGAGGAGGTCGCGGAGGCCCGCGCGGAGCTCCAGAGCGAGGCGCTGCGCCTCGGATCCGAGATCTCCGCCTCCGAGGACGCCCTGGCGGGGCTGATGCGGGACTCCGGGGACGGCGCGGGCGACGACGAGGCGGACACCGGCACCAAGAACATCACGCGGGAACACGAGATGTCGCTGGCCGCCAACGCGCGCGAGATGCTCGACCAGACCGAGCGCGCCCTGGAGCGTCTCGACGCGGGGACGTACGGCATCTGCGAGAACTGCGGCAATCCGATCGGCAAGGCGCGGATGCAGGCCTTCCCCCGGGCGACCCTGTGCATGGACTGCAAGCAGAAGCAGGAACGGCGCTACTGAACGCGGCCTGACCACCTGGTGCCGTACGTGTGTGCCGTACCCTCGTCCCCAGTCAGGTACCTAGGTTGAGGGACTCACGTGGCAGAGGCGGAGCGCATCATCGGTACGCCGGACATCCCCGAGGCGGCTGGGCAGGACGAGGCCGGGGACGAGACGGCCTCGAAGGACGGGCAGAGCTCGTCCGGCGAGTCCGAGCAGGCATCGCCGGACGAGAAGCCGGCCGGGAACCCCGACGAGAAGCCGGGCAAGGGCAAGCGCAAGATCCTCGTCCTGTTCGCGGTGGCCGTCCTCGCGTACGCCCTGGACCTCGTCAGCAAGATGATCGTCGTCGCGAAGCTGGAGCACCACGCGCCGATCGAGATCGTCGGCGACTGGCTGCAGTTCAACGCCATCCGGAACGCGGGCGCCGCGTTCGGGATCGGCGAGGCCTTCACCGTGATCTTCACCGTCATCGCGGCGGCCGTGATCGTCGTGATCGCGCGGTTGGCCCGCAAGCTCTACAGCCTGCCCTGGGCGATCGCGCTCGGCATGCTGCTCGGCGGCGCCCTGGGCAACCTCACCGACCGGATCTTCCGGGCCCCCGGCGTGTTCGAGGGAGCGGTGGTCGACTTCATCGCGCCGAAGGGCTTCGCGGTGTTCAACCTCGCGGACTCGGCGATCGTGTGCGGTGGCTTCCTGATCGTGATCCTGTCGTTCCGCGGCCTGGACCCGGACGGGACCGTCCACAAGGACTGAGCAGGGCCTGAACAGGGCCTGAACAGGGCCTTGAGCAGCGGCGGAGCCTTGAGCGTCGGCTCTCGTGGTGCGGGAGTGTCAGCGGCCTCCTGCATACTCAATGGGTGAGCACGATTCCCGAGATCCGTACCCTGCCCGTGCCGGACGGCCTGGAGGGCGAGCGCGTCGACGCCGCCATCTCCCGCATGTTCGGTTTTTCCCGCACGAAGGCCGCCGAGCTTGCGGCGGCAGGCAAGGTGATGGTCGACGGCAGCGTGGTCGGCAAGTCCGAGCGCGTGCACGGCGGCGCCTGGCTGGAGGTGGAGATGCCGCAGGCGCCCGCTCCGGTGCAGATCGTCGCCGAGCCCGTCGAGGGCATGGAGATCATCCATGACGACGACGACATCCTCGTGATCGTCAAGCCGGTGGGCGTGGCCGCGCACCCGAGCCCCGGCTGGACCGGCACCACGGTGATCGGCGGCCTCGCCGCCGCCGGGTATCGCATCTCGACCTCCGGCGCCGCCGAGCGCCAGGGCATCGTGCACCGCCTCGACGTGGGCACGTCCGGTCTCATGGCCGTCGCCAAGTCGGAGCGCGCGTACACATCCCTGAAGCGCCAGTTCAAGGAGCGCACGGTCGACAAGCGCTACAACGCGCTGGTGCAGGGCCACCCCGACCCGATGAGCGGCACGATCGACGCCCCCATCGGCCGCCACCCGAACCACGACTACAAGTGGGCGGTCACGGCCGAGGGCAAGCCCTCCGTCACGCACTACGACCTCATCGAGGCCTTCCGCGCGGCGTCGCTGCTCGACATCAAGCTGGAGACGGGGCGCACGCACCAGATCCGCGTACACATGGCGGCCCACCGGCACCCCTGCGTGGGCGACCTGACGTACGGCGCCGACCCCACGCTCGCCAAGCGGCTCGGCCTCACCCGCCAGTGGCTGCACGCGGTGCGGCTCGGCTTCGAGCACCCCGGTGACGGGCAGTGGGTGGAGTTCGAGAGCACCTACCCGGACGACCTCCAGCAGGCGCTCGACCGGGTGCGGGCAGAGAGCTCATGAGCGCCGGGGTCACCTGCCGGGTCGCGGCCGATGCCGATGACCTGGAGGCCTGCTTCCGGGTCCGCAAGGAAGTCTTCGTCGTCGAGCAGCAGGTCCCCGAGGACCTGGAGTACGACGCGTACGACGCCGGTGCGGTGCACGTCCTCGCGGTCCGCGACGACGGGCTCCCGCTGGGCGCGGGCCGTCTCCTCACCGGGGCGGCCGCCGCGGCCAAGAACGGCGGCGACACCGAGGCGGGCGCGCTCGGCCGCCTCGCGGTGACCCGGGCCGCACGCGGCCTCGGCATAGGCGCCACCCTGGTGGGAGTCATCGAGGACGCGGCACGCGCGCGTGGCCTCACGGCGGTCGACCTGCACGCCCAGACGCACGCCCTGGGGTTCTACGAACGCCTGGGGTACGTGGTCTACGGCCCCGAGTTCCAGGACGCGGGGATCGCGCACCGGGCGATGCGCAAGACGCTGGGCTGAGACACAGCGCCTGCGGGCCGGGTGCCGGAGGGGCATTGACCCGGTATGCGGTATCGCGTGGCAGGGTTGAGTCTTGATCGTCCGAGTCTCGAACCGCCGGAGGGCGCACCGTGGATCAACTGGCGCTGCTGCTCATTCTGCTGCTCGGCGCCGTGGTGACGGTGCCGCTCGGCGAGCGGCTCGGGTTGCCCGCGCCCATCCTCATGACGCTGGCCGGGATCGCTCTCGCCTTCGTGAGCTGGGTCCCGAACATCGAGCTGCCGCCCGACTACATCCTTCCGCTGGTCCTGCCGCCCCTGCTGTACGCGTCCGTCCAGCGCACCTCCTGGCGGCAGTTCGCGGCCAACAAACGCCCCATCTTCCTGCTCGCCGTGGCTCTCGTCTTCGTGACGACCGCGGCGGTCGCCGCGATCGCGAACTCCGTCGTCCCCGGGCTGCCGATCGCCGCCGCCGTGGCGCTCGGCGCGCTCGTGGCGCCGCCCGACCCGGTCGCCGCGACGGCCGTGGCGGGGTCGCTCGGCCTTCCGCGGCGGCTCGTGTCGATCCTGGAGGGGGAGGGGCTCTTCAACGACGTCACGGCGATCGTGCTCTACCACGTGGCGATCGCGGCCGCCGTCAGCGGGACGTTCTCCTGGCCGTCGGCGGTGGGGCAGCTCGTGCTCTCCGCGGTGGTCGCCGTCGCCATAGGGATCGCGCTGGGCTGGATCACCAACAAGCTCATGGGGATCCTCGGCGAGGCCACCCTGCAGACCGGCCTGACGCTGCTCGTCCCCTTCGTGAGCTACGTCCTCGCCGAGGAGCTGATGGGCTCCGGCGTACTCGCCGTACTGACCACCGCGCTCTACCTCGCGGAGCACGGCGCCGATGCCGACGACGTCCTCGGGCGGATCACCGGTCAGACGTTCTGGAGAATCGTCGACACCCTGGTGACCGGCGTCGCCTTCGGACTCATCGGGCTCGAACTGCACAACGTCTTCGGCACGGCGAGCGGCCGTGAGTGGCAGATGGCCGGCTGGGGCGCGGCGGTCGTCGCGGTCGTCGTCGGCGTACGACTGCTGTGGCTGCTGCCCGCGACCTACCTCGCCAAGCGGCTGCACAAGCTGCGCGACATCGACGAGGAGATCCCGACGACGTGGCGCGAGACCGTGGTCATGTGGTGGTCCGGGATGCGCGGCGTGGCGTCGGTCGCCCTCGCCCTCGCCATTCCCCTCAAGACGGAGAACGGCGATCCCTTCCCGGCCCGTGACGAGATCATCTTCATCGCGTTCTGCGTCATCATGGCGACCCTCGTCGTCCAAGGGCTCACCCTGCCCTGGCTGGTGAGGAAGCTCGGGGTGCGTGCGGACACCGACGTCGAGCGGGCCATCGAGCGGGATCTCGCCATCCGGGCGGCCAAGGCGGCCAAGCGCCGCCTCAAGGAGATCGAGGAGGTCGAGGAGCTGCCCGAGGACCTCTCGGAGCGGCTGCTGCGCGGAGCCTTCGACATCGGGGCCAGGATCAGCCCCGACATCGTCGACGACGAACGGCGCGAGCGGTACTCCAAGCGCGCCACCCGTCTCAAGGCGGTCCAGCGCATCCAGCGCGACATGATGTCGGCCGCCCGCCACGAGATCCTCGCCGCGCGCAGCGAACCCGGCGCCGATCCGGAGATCGTCGACCGGGTCCTGCACCATCTCGACGTACGAAGCCTGCGGTCCTGACGGCTCAGCCGCGGCCCGTGCGCGGCACGATCGGCGGCGGCGGATGCGGCGCGTCGTCCTCCGGCGGCAGCTCGGCCCAGGCCGTGTTGACCCGCGGCAGCGCGTACGCGTGGTGCTCGGCCAGCCAGCGGACCAGTTGCTCGCGCACCGTGACCCGCACCGTCCAGATGTCGTCCGCGTCCTTGGCGGTCACCAGGGCGCGGACCTGGATCGTGTTCGGCGTCGTGTCCGTGACCGCCAGGCCCCAGTCCCTGCCGTCCCAGGCGGCGCATTCGCGCAGGATGTCCTGGAGCTTCTCGCGCATCTCGATGACGGGCGCGGTGTGGTCCAGCTGGAAGAAGACGGTGCCGGTCATCTGGGCGCCGCCGCGCGACCAGTTCTCGAAGGGCTGCGAGACGAAGTACGACACCGGCATCGTGATCCGGCGCTCGTCCCAGGTCCGCACGGCGAGGAAGGTCAGTGTGATCTCGTCCACGGTGCCCCACTCGCCGTCCACGACGACCGTGTCGCCGATCCGCACCATGTCGCCGAAGGCGATCTGGAGCCCCGCGAAGAGGTTGGACAGCGTGGACTGGGCGGCGACACCGGCGACGATGCCCAGCACACCGGCAGAGGCGAGCAGAGAGGTCCCCGCGGCCTGCATGGCGGGGAAGGTGAGCAGCATCGCTCCGACGGCCACGACGCCGACGACCGCGGTCACCACCCGCTGGATGAGGGTGACCTGCGTACGCACCCTGCGGACGCGGGCGGGATCGCGGTGGGCGCCCGCGTAGCGCGCGTACGTGGACTCGACGATGGCCGTGGCGATACGGACCAGGAGCCAGGCCACGGACCCGATGAGCACCAGGGTCAGGATCTGTGCGATACCCGCGGAGTGATCCTTGGCGATCTTTGCTTGTTCGAATGAGCCGCGCAGCAGAGCCGCGCACATGACGAGTTGGAAGGGGAGCCGGCAGCGGCGCAGCAGACCCCACAGTGGGTTGTCGGGGTGGCGGTCATCGGCACGGCGCAGCAGCATGTCGGCCAGCCAGACGACGGCCAGCGTGATCACGACCGAGCCGCCGACCACGATCAACGGACGCAGTACGTTCTCCATGCCCCCGAGGGTAAGTGGCACGATGGCCCCATGAACATCATGCTTTTCCACTCGACGTACGGGCTGCGGCCCGCGGTGCACGCGGCGGCCGACCGGCTGCGCGCCGAGGGGCACGAGGTGTGGACGCCCGATCTGTTCGAAGGGCGCACCTTCGACACCGTCGAGGAAGGCATGGCCTTCAAGGACGAGCTCGGCAAGGACGAGCTCCTGAAGCGGGCGATCCTGGCCTCCGCGCCCTACTCCGAGCGGGGTCTGGTCTACGCGGGCTTCTCGTTCGGCGCGGCGACCGCGCAGACCCTCGCGCTCGGCGACGACAAGGCCCGCGGCCTGCTGCTCCTGCACGGCACGTCCGACATCGCGGAGAGCGCGACGGCGGACGAGCTGCCGGTGCAGCTGCATGTCGCCGAGCCGGACCCGTTCGAGACGGACGACTGGCTGAGCGCGTGGTACCTCCAGATGGGCCGGACCGGCGCCGACGTGGAGGTCTACCGCTACGCGGGAGCCGGCCACCTCTACACCGACCCCGACCTGGACGACTACGACGCCGAGGCGGCGGAGGCGACGTGGCGGACGGCGATCGGCTTCCTGGAGACGCTGTAGCGGCGAGCGCCGGCCTTCACGCGCGCGTGCAGCGTCCCACCGGGGCGCTGGCGGGCGGCTTGCACATCACGCCGAAGTCGGCGCCGCTCGAGCTGAGATACCGCCCGGCGCAGTCCTTGTCGGTGGTCCTGCCGCGCTCGGCGCAGAACCGCAGCGCGGCCCGGCCGTCCTCGAAGGGCCCGGGAGCGTAGATCACCCAGAAGCCCGGCCGCAGTGACGCGTAATCGTCGCTGCGCAGATACTGCGCCTCCGGCACGTTCTCGCGCACGGCCGCGAGCCTGCGGTCGCGGTCGTCCGTGCCGGAGCCGACGGGCTCGGAGAACAGCTGGGCGATCCAGCTGCCCGACGCGGGCGGGGCGCCGGGGGAGGACTCCGGGCTGTCGGGCGTCTTGGTGGGCCCGGGTTTCGCGGGCTTCGGCGACGTCTCCGGGGAGGCGGTCGCGCCGCCCTTGCCCTGCGCCCCGTCCTGCGTCCCCGAGCCGTCCCGCAGCGTGAGCACCAGCGCGGCACCGGCCACCATGGCGAGCGTCACGGCGACCGCCGCGACGATCATGGGCCTGCGTCTTCGGGGCGCGGCGGGCGGCGCGGCCGCCGTGACGGACGGCCGCTGCGAAGTCTCCGTCGGCTGCCAGGTGATGCCGTTCGCCACCGCGGCGAGCATCGCGTCGAGGCGCCCGGCGTCCGGGCGCAGCGCCGGGTCCCGCGCCAGGAGGGCGGTCAGGACCGGAGCGAGCGGCCCCGAGCGCTCCGGCGCCGGCACCGGGTCGTCGAGGACCGCGGCGAGCGTGGCCAGTGTCGTGGCGCGGCGCAGCGGGCTGACGCCCTCCACGGCGGCGTACAGGACGATGCCGAGCGACCAGAGGTCGGCCGCCGGGCCCTGGTCCGTGCCGCGGACGCGCTCGGGCGCCATGTACTCGGGGGAGCCGATCAGGTCGCCGGTCGCGGTGAGCTGCGTGGAGCCCGGCAGCGAGGCGATGCCGAAGTCGGTGAGGACCACGGAGACGCCCGCGCTGCCCGGAGCCTCGTCCCGCAGCAGGACGTTGGCGGGCTTCACGTCCCGGTGCAGGATGCCCGCCGTGTGGGCGACGCGCAGCGCCGAGAGCAGCTCGCGGCCGATGCGCGCCGCCTCGTGCGGCGCCAATGTGCCCTGTTCCAGGAGGTCCTGGAGGGTGCGCCCCGGAAGCAGCTCCATCACGAGCCAGGGGTGCGGGCCCGTGTCCACGATGTGGTGGATCGTCACGACATGCGGGTGGTTGAGCCGGGCGAGCGCCCTGGCCTCGCGCAGCACCCGCTCCCGCAGGACGCGCGACTGCTCGTCCGTCAGCTCGTGCCGCGCGGGCCGTACTTCTTTGACCGCCACCTCGCGGTGCAGCACGGTGTCGCGTGCCCGCCACACCGTGCCCATGCCTCCGCTGCCGAGCCGCTCGAGAAGCTCGAAGCGACCGTCCACCACATCCCCCGGGTCACTCATGTCACAAGAGTAGAGGGCGGCACCGCACGCGTGTGACCCGGTCAGCGCACCGGTGAGTACGCCCGCTCGACCTTCTGGGTGCCGCTGAGGGTGCGGTACGAGCGGGCCCATCCGGACGTCGCCCCGGGGTCCTTGCGGTCGGAGAGGACGTAGTAGTCCATCTGCGAGCGCTCGGCCGTGACATCGAGGACTCCGTAGCCGTGCGAGTCCATGTCCAGCCACTTCACGTGGCGGTTGGCCGCCTTCACCGCGCCCACCGCGACGAGCGAGAGGGTGTGCGGGGCGACGTGCAGGATGTCGTCCACGTTGTCGGAGGTCATGGACGTGACGACGAACTCCGTGGCCGCGGAGGGCGATCCGGGGTACGTGGCGGCCTTGACCGGCACGTCGTTCGCCCAGGCCATGTGGATGTCGCCGGTGAGGAAGACCGTGTTCCGGACGGCCTTGTCGACCAGGTGGGAAATGAGCTCCTTGCGGTCGTCGGTGTAGCCGTCCCACTGGTCACCGTTGATCGCGAGACCCTCCTTGGGCAGGCCCAGCAACTCAGCGATGGGCTCCAGCAGATGGGCCGGTACGGAGCCGAAGGCGACCGGCGAGATCATCACCGAGGTACCGACCAGCTTCCAGGAGGCGTCGGACGCGGCGAGCCCCGCCTTCAGCCAGTCGAGCTGGGCGCGGCCCGTGATCGTACGGTCCGGGTCGTCCACGTCACCGCTGCCGAAGCCCGCCTGCTCGGAGCGGAAGGAGCGCAGGTCGAGCAGGTGCAGATCGGCCAGCTTGCCGAAGCGCAGCCGGCGGTAGACGGTGCCTTCGGTGGAAGGGCGTACGGGCATCCACTCGAAGTACGCCTGCTTGGCGGCGGCCATGCGCTGCGCCCAGCCGCCCTCGCTCTCCGGGGAGTGGTTCACCGCGCCGCCCGACCAGGCGTTGTCGGCGAACTCGTGGTCGTCCCAGATCGCGATCAGGGGGTGCACGGCGTGCATCGCCTGCGCGTCCGGATCGGTCTTGTGGGCGCCGTGCCGGGTGCGGTAATCGGCGAGGCTGACGATCTCGTGCCGCGGCTCGTGCTGCCGCACCCCGTACTCGGCGGCCGGGTACTCGCCGCTCTTGTACTCGTAGATGTAGTCGCCGATGTGCAGCA
Organism: Streptomyces sp. NPDC055189; assembly: GCF_053606765.1. Classification (NCBI taxonomy): domain Bacteria; kingdom Bacillati; phylum Actinomycetota; class Actinomycetes; order Kitasatosporales; family Streptomycetaceae; genus Streptomyces; species Streptomyces sp. NPDC055189. The sequence goes on along the minus strand of NZ_JBSGSG010000050.1, from coordinate 55,977 downwards.
CCGCGTCGAGCTCGGTACGGGCGGCGAGATGGCGGTACGCGGAGAAGTAGCCGGCCTCCCAGTTGGCGCAGGACACCACGCCGAACCGGACGCCGGGGGCCGACGACTCGTGCGCGGGGGTGGTGCGGGTGCGGCCCACGGGGGAGTGCGCGTCCCCTGCGGAGAAGCGGAAGTAATAGGTGGTGGCAGGGCTCAGGCCCCTTACGTCGGCCTTGACCGTGTGGTCGGCCGCGACCCGCGCGGTGAGGCTCCCGCTGCTGACGACCCGGGTGAAGCCCTTGTCCTCGGCCACCTCCCACTTCATCTCGGTGTCCGGACCCTTGCCGGATCCCGGCGTGGCATCCGGCACCGGCGTCACGCGGGTCCACAGGAGGACACCGTCGGGCAGCGGGTCACCGGAGGCGACTCCGTGGTGGAAGGCGGGCCCGTCGGCGGCGTGCGCGAGGGGTGCGGTGGCGAGCGGGGCGAGGGCCGCGGTGGCGGCAGCGGCCTTGACGACCGTACGGCGGCTCGGGGCCGGAGAGTTGAGCGATCTGTGTTCGCTGATTCGACTGGTCACGGGCGATTACCCTACTGATCAGTAATCGCCAAGAGCGGGCGAACGGTGAAACGTTCGCCCGCTCTTCGGTGAAGTGCGTCAGGCCTTGAGGGCCGCGTCGATGGCCGTCTTGTAGTCCTCGACCGTCGAAGGAGCGTTCTTCTTGTCGGGGCCGGTCAGCTTCTTGCCGTCCATGACGAAGGAGGGCGTGCCCTCGACGCCGTCCTTGTTGTCGTCGAACTTCTTCGACATCTCAAGGGCCCAGCGGTCGTACGTGCCGTTCTTGACGTCCTTGGCGAAGGTCTTGCTCTTCTTGAGCTCGGGGACCTGGTTCGCGATCTTGGTCAGGACCGCGTCGTCCGCGAACTTGTCCTCCTGCTCGGAGGGGTGGTTCTCCTTGGCGAAGAGGGCCTTCTTGTAGTCGAGGAAGGCCTGGTCGCTCACGTTCAGGGCGGCACCGAGCGCGCTGAGCGCGTTCTTGGAGCCCTCACCGGTGAGGTTGCGGTCGAGGAAGGAGGCCCCGATGAACTGGATCTTGTACTTGCCGTCCTTCAGGTCCTTCTCGACCGTCGGGCCGACCGTCTGCTCGAAGCTGGCGCAGACCGGGCAGCGCGGGTCCTCGTAGACCTTCAGGGTCTTCTTCGCGCTCTCCTTGCCGAGGACGACGGTCGTGCCGTCCGTGCCCGTGGAGCTCGCCGGCTTGACCAGCTTCTCGTCCGCGGCGGCTTCCCAGTGACCGGGCTTGTTGGCCTGCATGATGGCGTAGCCGATGCCGCCCGCTATCGCGAGGACGGCGACGACGGAAACGCCGACGATCATCGACCGCTTCCGCTTCTGCCGCTTGCGCTCGGCTTCCTGCTGGGCGCGGATCCGCTCGCGGGCCGCCGACTTGGCCGCCTGGCTGTTGCGCTTGCTCATGATGATGTTCTCCGTAGGAATGATGTGCGTGGGGACGGTGGTGCTCAGGCGAAGGCGGCCGAGCACGGCGGTCCACGCCGTCCCACGAAGTGCACGAGAAGCCGCGTACGCGCGGTGCGCACCCGGCGGGCGGGCCGCGGGGCGCGGCGAACGGGCCGCGGGCGGACGCTCACCGCGGCGACCGCGACGAGCAGCGGCCGGAAGGTGGAGGCCGCCACCGCGCGCAGGACCTGGGCCAGGGCGCGCTCGCCGCGCCGCAGCCAGAACGCCGCGAGCAGGCCGACCCCGATGTGCGCGCCGAGCAGCAGCCAGGCGGCGCCCGGCTCGGCGTCGGCGAGCAGCACGGCGGCGCGGTGTCCGTCGCCGCCGGTCATCTGTGCCAGCGGGGTGCCGACGCTGCTGCCGCCGCACAGCACGTCGAAGCCGACGGAGCGCAGCGGGCCCGCGACGGGGCCGCCCGCCTGGCCGTAACAGACGTGCTGTCCCGTGGTGAACACCGTGTCGGCGGCCAGTTCAAGCGGGATGAGCAGGGCGGCGATGCGGCCGTAACCGCGCTCGCGCCCCGCCAGGGCGTACGCTATGACGAAGACCGCGGCGGCGATCACGGCGACGGTGGTCAGCGGCAGCGGGGCGCGCGAGAGCAGCACGTGCGACGCGGCGGAGAGCGTCACGACGAGCGTCGTGAAGAGCGCCGCGCGCACGGCTCTGAGCTGGGTCCCGGATATGTCCATCGCGCAAGCGAGTGTGCCATGTGCTCCCGTAAGGCAGCCCTAAAGGGTGCCTATGAGTTACACGGCGTCGTCTTCGTGCCTACAGACCCGGAATCCGGCCGTTACGGAAGAGGTCCACGAAGATCTGGTGGTCCCTGCGGGCCCGTGCGCCGTACTCATGGGCGAAGTCCACGAGCAGGTCTCCGAAGCCCTCCTCGTCCGCCGCGATGGCGGCGTCGATGGCGCGCTCCGTGGAGAACGGCACCAGGTCCGAGTGGCCGCTCTCGTCGTCCGCGGCGGAGTGCATCGTGGCCGTGGCGCGGCCCAGGTCGGCGATGACCGCGGCGATCTCGTCCCAGTCGTCGATGTCCGACCAGTCCAGGTCCACCGCGTACGGAGAGACCTCGGCGACCAGCTGTCCGGCGCCGTCCAGCTCGGTCCAGCCGAGCCACGGGTCGGCGTGCGCCTGGAGCGCGCGCTGCGAGATGACCGTGCGGTGGCCCTCGTGCTGGAAGTAGCTACGGACGGCGCCGTCGGTGATGTGGCGGGAGACGGCCGGGGTCTGGGCCTGCTTGAGGTAGATCACGACGTCGTTCTCCAGGGCGTCGCTGTTGCCCTCCAGAAGGATGTTGTACGACGGCAGGCCCGCCGAGCCGATGCCGATGCCGCGGCGTCCGACGACGTCCTTCACCCGATACGAGTCGGGGCGGGTGAGCGAGGACTCGGGGAGCGTCTCCAGATAGCCGTCGAAGGCGGCGAGGACCTTGTACCGCGTGGCCGCGTCGAGCTCGATGGAGCCGCCGCCCGGCGCGAAGCGGCGCTCGAAGTCGCGGATCTCCGTCATGGACTCCAGGAGCCCGAAACGGGTCAGCGAGCGCGCGTCGCGCAGCGCGTCCAGGAGCGGGCCCTGGGCGGTGTCAAGCGTGAAGGGCGGCACCTCGTCGCTCTTGGCGCCGGTGGACAGGTCGTGGATCCGCTCGCGGTACGCCGCCGCGTAGATCCGCACCAGGTCGGTGATCTGCTCGTCGCTGAGCGCCTTCGTGTACCCGATCAGGGCCACCGAGGCGGCGAAGCGCTTCAGGTCCCAGGTGAAGGGGCCCACGTACGCCTCGTCGAAGTCGTTCACGTTGAAGATCAGGCGGCCCTGGGCGTCCATGTACGTGCCGAAGTTCTCCGCGTGCAGGTCGCCGTGGATCCACACCCGTCCCGTGCGGTCGTCCAGGTAGGGACCGCCGTGCTGCTCGCGCTCCAGGTCCCCGTAGAAGAGGCAGGCCGTGCCGCGGTAGAACGCGAAGGCGGAGGCGGCCATCTTCCGGAACTTCACCCGGAACGCGGCGGGGTCCGCGGCGAGCAGCTCGCCGAACGCGGTGTCGAAGACGGAGAGGATCTGCTCGCCGCGCTGCTCAGCGGTGGGCTGCGGGTCCGACATCGCGGGGTGCCTCCTGGTACAGGGTCGTGCTTGGCCTGTGGGACGGGTGTTCCGAACATTTGGGACAGGTGTTCCGACCTGTCCAACGCACGACGGTACCCCCGAGTGCCCGTCGCTTGTCAGTGCTCCGGATTAGACTTCCACGCTGTCCCCCCAGACTGCCCGCAGCCTGTCACCGTTCGTTCTCCGGAGGCCTCCCGCCGTGACCAAGCCGCCCTTTACGCACCTCCACGTCCACACCCAGTACTCGCTGCTGGACGGTGCCGCGCGGCTCAAGGACATGTTCAACGCCTGTAATGAGATGGGCATGACGCATGTCGCCATGTCCGACCACGGCAACCTCCACGGGGCGTACGACTTCTTCCACTCCGCGCAGAAGGCGGGCGTCACGCCGATCATCGGCATCGAGGCGTATGTGGCCCCGGAGTCCCGGCGCAACAAGCGGAAGATCAAGTGGGGCCAGCCGCACCAGAAGCGTGACGACGTGTCCGGTTCGGGTGGTTACACCCACAAGACGATCTGGGCGGCGAACAGCACGGGCCTGCACAATCTCTTCCGGCTGTCCTCGGACGCGTATGCCGAGGGCTGGCTGCAGAAGTGGCCGCGCATGGACAAGGAGACGATCTCCCAGTGGTCGGAGGGCCTGATCGCCTCCACCGGCTGTCCTTCCGGAGAGCTCCAGACCCGCTTGCGCCTGGGCCAGTTCGACGAGGCGGTGAAGGCCGCCGCCGAGTACCAGGACATCTTCGGCAAGGACCGGTACTTCCTGGAGCTGATGGACCACGGCATCGACATCGAGCGCCGGGTCCGCGACGACCTCCTGAGGGTCGGCAAGAAGCTCGGCATCCCGCCGCTGGTGACGAACGACTCCCACTACACGTACGCGCACGAGTCCGTCGCGCACGACGCCCTGCTCTGCATCCAGACCGGCAAGAACCTCTCGGACCCGGACCGCTTCCGCTTCGACGGCACCGGCTATTACCTCAAGTCCACGGACGAGATGTACGCCATCGACTCCTCGGACGCCTGGCAGGAGGGCTGCCGCAACACGCTCCTGGTGGCCGAGCAGATCGACACCACCGGCATGTTCGAGAAGCGCGACCTGATGCCGAAGTTCGAGATCCCGGAGGGCTTCACCGAGGTCACCTGGTTCCAGGAGGAGGTCCGGGTCGGCATGGGCCGCCGCTACCCGGAGGGTGTCCCCGACGACCGGCAGAAGCAGGCCGAGTACGAGATGGACATCATCATCCAGATGGGGTTCCCGGGGTACTTCCTGGTGGTCGCCGACTTCATCATGTGGGCCAAGAACAACGGCATCGCGGTGGGCCCGGGCCGTGGCTCCGCGGCCGGTTCGATCGTCGCGTACGCCATGGGCATCACCGACCTCGACCCGATCACGCACGGTCTGATCTTCGAGCGGTTCCTCAACCCCGAGCGCGTGTCCATGCCCGATGTCGACATCGACTTCGACGAGCGCAGGCGCGTCGAAGTGATCAGGTACGTGACCGAGAAGTACGGCGCCGACAAGGTCGCCATGATCGGTACGTACGGAAAGATCAAGGCGAAGAACGCCATCAAGGACTCCGCGCGCGTGCTCGGATATCCGTACGCGATGGGCGACCGCCTCACCAAGGCGATGCCCGCCGACGTCCTCGGCAAGGGCATCGACCTCTCCGGCATCACCGACACCAAGCACCCGCGCTACAGCGAGGCGGGCGAGATCCGGGGGATGTACGAGAACGAACCGGACGTGAAGAAGGTCATCGACACCGCCAAGGGCGTCGAGGGCCTGGTCCGGCAGATGGGCGTGCACGCGGCCGGCGTGATCATGTCCAGCGAGCCGATCGTGGACCACGCGCCGATCTGGGTGCGGCACACGGACGGCGTGACGATCACGCAGTGGGACTACCCCCAGTGCGAGTCGCTCGGCCTGCTCAAGATGGACTTCCTTGGCCTGCGAAACCTCACCATCATGGACGACGCCGTCAAGATGGTGCGCAACGACAAGGGCATCGACCTGGAGATGCTCTCGCTCCCGCTCGACGACCCCAAGACCTTCGAACTGCTCTGCCGCGGTGACACGCTCGGCGTCTTCCAGTTCGACGGCGGCCCGATGCGTTCGCTGCTCCGCCAGATGCAGCCCGACAACTTCGAGGACATTTCCGCCGTCTCGGCCCTGTACCGGCCGGGCCCGATGGGCATGAACTCGCACATCAACTACGCGGAGCGCAAGAACGGCCGCCAGGAGATCACGCCGATCCACCCGGAGCTCGAAGAGCCCCTGAAGGAGACGCTCGGCCTGACCTACGGCCTCATCGTGTACCAGGAGCAGGTGCAGAAGGCCGCGCAGATCATCGCCGGCTACTCCCTGGGCGAAGCCGACATCCTGCGCCGCGTGATGGGCAAGAAGAAGCCCGACGAGCTGGCGAAGAACTTCGTCCTCTTCCAGGAGGGAGCGAAGAAGAACGGCTACTCGGACGCCGCGATCCAGGCCCTGTGGGACGTCCTGGTCCCCTTCGCCGGATACGCGTTCAACAAGGCGCACTCCTCCGCGTACGGCCTCGTCACGTACTGGACGGCCTATCTCAAGGCGAACTACCCCGCCGAGTACATGGCCGCGCTGCTCACCTCGGTGAAGGACGACAAGGACAAGTCGGCCGTCTATCTGAACGAGTGCCGGCGCATGGGCATCAAGGTCCTGCCGCCCAACGTGAACGAATCCGTGCACAACTTCGCCGCCCAGGGCGACGACGTGATCCTCTTCGGCCTTGAGGCCGTCCGCAACGTCGGCACGAACGTGGTCGAGTCGATCGTCCGCTCGCGCAAGGCCAAGGGGAAGTTCGCCTCCTTCCCCGACTACCTCGACAAGGTCGAGGCCGCCGCCTGCAACAAGCGGACCACGGAGTCGCTGATCAAGGCGGGCGCCTTCGACACCATGGGGCACACCCGCAAGGGCCTGACCGCGCAGTACGAGCCGATGATCGACAACGTCGTGGCGGTCAAGCGCAAGGAAGCGGAAGGGCAGTTCGACCTCTTCGGGGGGATGGGCGACGAGGGCGGCGGCGACGAGCCGGGCTTCGGTCTCGACGTGGAGTTCTCCACCGACGAGTGGGAGAAGACGTATCTCCTGGCCCAGGAGCGGGAGATGCTCGGTCTGTACGTCTCCGACCACCCGCTCTTCGGCCTGGAGCACGTCCTGTCCGACAAGGCCGACGCGGGCATCGGCCAGCTCACCGGCGGTGACTACTCGGACGGCTCGATCGTCACCATCGGCGGCATCATCTCCGGCCTCCAGCGCAAGATGACCAAGCAGGGCAACGCCTGGGCGATCGCGACCGTCGAGGACCTCGCCGGCTCCATCGAGTGCATGTTCTTCCCGGCGACGTATCAGCTCGTCTCGACCCAACTCGTCGAGGACGCCGTGGTGTTCGTCAAGGGGCGCCTGGACAAGCGCGAGGACGTGCCGCGGCTCGTCGCCATGGAGATGCAGGTCCCCGACCTGTCGAACGCGGGCACCAACGCACCCGTCCTGATCACCATCCCCACGGTGCGGGTGACCCCGCCGATGGTCAGCCGCCTCGGTGAGATTCTCAGCCATCACCGGGGCAACAGCGAGGTGCGGATCAAGCTCCAGGGGGCGCAGAAGACGACGGTGCTGCGGCTCGACCGTCACCGCGTGCAACCGGACGCAGCCCTCTTCGGCGACCTGAAGGTGCTCCTCGGAGCTTCCTGTCTGGCCGGGTAGGTCCAGGACCGAGTGAAGGGGCGCACCCGGAGATCCGGGTGCGCCCCTTCACGCATATACGCCTGTGTGCGCGTCAGTTGTGACCGAAGCGCCGCTGGTGCTTGCGGGCGACCTCGGCCGGGCTGCCCTGCGACTGAACCGCGGACTGCACCCGCTGCTCGGCCTGCTCCGCGGACGACTTGGCCTGCTCCTGGGCCTGCTCCGCGGCCGACGCGCGGTTCTGCTCGCCGCCCTGCTTGCGGTTCTTGTTCTTGGCCATAGTGATCTTCCTCCTGAAGGAAATCTGGGGGCCAGGACGCGACCAGATTCACATATGGCGACAAGCTGCGCATTTCAGAGAATTACCGTGCGTAATAAGCCCTGTCGAAGCCCTGCCGACGAGTGAAGTCGCGATACGCCACGCCGAAGATCGAGTTCCGGCCGTTAACCTCCGCAGGGTCGGGCAGACTCGAAGGAAACCCGAACCATTACTTCCAGGGAATCTCCAGGGAAAGAGGGTGGATCGCGTGGACCGCTGCATCGTCCTGGTGGACGCCGGGTATCTGCTGGGTGCCGCCGCGAGTCTCCTCGCGGGTGAGCCGTCCCGGTCCCGGATCACCGTCGATCACACCGCCCTGATCCAGGGCATCCGTGAGCGCGCCGAATCCGACACCGAGCGCCCCCTGCTGCGGATCTACTGGTTCGACGGCGCCCCCGACCGCGTGCCCCAGCCCGAGCACCGCAGGCTGCGGGTCATGCCACGCGTGACGGTCCGGCTCGGCGCCCTGACCCGGAGCGACGGACGGTGGGCCCAGAAGGGCGTCGACGCCGCCATGCACGCCGAGCTGACGGAGCTTGCCCGCAACCGCGCCTGCTCGGACATCGTGCTCGTCACCGGCGACGGGGATCTGCTGCCCGGCATGATGGCCGCCAAGGAGCACGGCGTCGCCGTCCACCTGTGGGCCGTGCAGGCCGCCGACGGCGACTACAACCAGTCCGAGGACCTGGTGGCCGAGGCCGACGAGCGCCGCGTCCTCGACCGGGCCTGGATCACCAAGGCCGTACGCCCCAAGGAGCTCACCGGCGTCTGCGCGCCCTCGCCCATCCCGCGCCCCGAGATCGCCGCGATCCTCTCCGCGCCGCTGCCGGAGTCCGCGCTCGCGGCCAGCGCCCAGCGCGCCGCCGACGAGGCCGCAGGGGTGCACCACGGCCACCACACCCAGCACGCCGAGCATGCCGAGGCCGGGACCAACGGCGACGGCGCGGGCACCCACCACATCCCGCCGGGCAAGGGCGTGCCCACCCCCAAGGATCTGGCCGCCCTGCGCGGCCCCGGCACACAGGTCGCCAAGGACCCCACGAACGCCACGCTGCGCTGGTCCTCCGACAAGGGCTGGGTGGAGCGCCCCGGCGGCGCCGCCGAGAGTCCGGAGGCCGCGGCCCTGCCGACGCTCGCCCAGCTGACGACGGCCGAGCAGCGCTGGGCCGACCGCGAGGAGGACATCACCACGGTCGGCGGTGACCCCTTCGAGGTCGGGCAGGTGTTCGCGCGCCGCTGGATGGCCCGCCTGCCGGAACAGCACAACCTGCAGAAGCTCTCGACGATGTACCCGCGCATCCCGCACCGCGTCGACGGCGAGCTCCTTCGGTACGCGGCCCGCTTCGGACTGCTCGCCCACAAGGACGACCAGATCGACGAACACGACCGGTACGCGATCCGGGCGGGCTTCTGGCGCGAGATCGACGTCCACACGGCGGTCGAGCACGCGCCGGTGGGCGACCGCTCGGGCGAATGAGGGCGAACACTCCGGCGAGTGACCGAACGAGCACGCCAACGGGTGACGGAAGACCGCCGCAGATGACTGATACGGGGCGTACGGGGCGCCCCGGGCGCCGGACCGGGCGCCGGACCCCGTACCCTCGTCCTTCGTGAGTACGCGCTCGGCACAGGCAGTCCGACAAGGGCTCCGACAGGGTCACGGCAGTGATGCCGTCTGCGCGGTGCGCGACCTCGTCAAGACATATCCGGCCGCCCGCGGCAGGCGCGGCACGCCCGCGACGCCCGAGGTGCGCGCCACCGACGGCATCAGCCTGGAGGTCAGGCGCGGCGAGATCTTCGGTCTCCTCGGGCCCAACGGCGCCGGCAAGTCCACCCTCGTACGCCAGCTGACCGGCCTGATGCGGCCCGACAGCGGGAGCGTCGAGATCCTCGGGCACGACATCCTGCGCCACCCCGAGCGGGCCGCGCGGATCCTCGCGTATCTGGGGCAGGAATCCACCGCGCTCGACGAGCTGACCGTCTCGCTGGCCGTCGAGACGACCGCGCGGCTGCGCGGCCTCGACGTGCGCGCGGCACGGGCCGAGCGGGACGACGTACTCGAAGAACTGGCGCTTGCCCCGCTCGCCTCGCGCCCCCTGAAGAAGCTCTCCGGCGGCCAGCGCAGGCTCGCCTGCTTCGCCACCGCCCTGGTGGGGGAGCGGCCGCTGCTCGTCCTGGACGAGCCGACGACCGGCATGGACCCCATCGCGCGGCGCGCCGTCTGGGGCGCCGTCGACCGGCGCAGGGCCGAGCGCGGCACGACGGTGCTGCTCGTCACCCACAACGTCATCGAGGCCGAGACGGTCATGGACCGTGTCGCCGTCCTCGACCACGGCAAGGTCATCGCCTGCGACAGCCCCGTGGGGCTCAAGGAGCAGGTCGCGGGCGAGGTACGGGTGGAGCTCGTGTGGCGGGAGCGGGCACCGCTCGACGTCCCCGAGGTCGCCGCGCTGCGCTCCTCCGCGGTGGAGTCCGGGCGGCGGTGGTCGTTGCGGCTTGCGCCTGATGAGGCGCGGGCCGCTGTCGCCGCGGTTACTGGCGGGGCCGCCTTTGCTTCGCTGGATGACTTCACGTTGGCCACGCCGAGCCTGGAGGACGTGTATCTGGCCCTCGGCGGAAGCGGTACGGGGTTGGTGAAGGCGTGACTTCTGCCGCGGCTCGGTGGGGCCTTTTTCGTGACGCCGCTTCGCGGCGGAGTTTTCCCGCCCACCCGCCCGAGCGCCCCGTATCGAATCGTGGGCGTCGTGACATGAACATCAGCAGGAGGGGCGTCCGATGAGTGCGGTTCCTTTGGAAGCCGCTGTGCGGGCCGACGACCGTGAGCGGCAGGCCGACGCCGCCGCGCCCCTGGGGCCCCGTGCGCGGCTCTTCCCCGCGCTCGCGGCCGTCTACCGGGCGCAGCTGTCCCGGGCGCGTGTCGCGCGGATTCCGCTGCTCTTCGTGGCGACCTTCCAGTCCGTCGGGATCATGATCCTGATGCGGGGCGTCGTCGACGGGGGTGGTGAGGCGCGTGCCGTCGTCGCCGGTTCCTCCGTGCTCGTCGTCGCCTTCGTCGCGCTCAACCTGCTCGCGCAGTACTTCGGGCAGCTGCGGGCCGACGGCGGCCTCGACCACTACGCCACGCTGCCCGTGCCGCCCGCGGCGGTCGTCCTGGGCGCCGCGGCGGCCTACGCCTCGTTCACCGTGCCGGGCACCCTCGTCACCGCGGTCGTCGGCTGCGGCCTCTTCGGGCTTCCCCTGGGGCATCTGTGGGTCCTCGCCGCGGTGATCCCGCTGGCCGGTGCCGCGCTCGCCGGGCTCGGTGCCGCCCTCGGCCTTCTCGCGCCGCGGCCCGAACTGGCCACGCTCCTGGGACAGCTGGGCATGTCGGCGGCGCTGCTCCTGGGCGTGCTCCCGGCCGAGCGGATGCCCGGCTTCCTTCAGTACGCGCGTGACCTGCTGCCCTCGACGTACGGGGTCGAGGCCTTCGCCCGCACCTTCGGACCGCATCCGAACTGGGCGGTCGTCGCCCTGGATCTCGCGGTCTGCGCGGGCGTCGGCGTCGCCTCGCTGGCGATCGCCACCTGGGCGTACCGCCGCGCGGCCGTACGGTGACGCGACCCCGCTGTGCGGTGAAGCGGTAATCAGGTAGTACTGGCACCATGTGTGGGTGACTGCACCGCTGACGCCCTCCCAGCCGCCCCACGGCCGTCCCCCGCACGACCCCTGGCAGCAGGCTGCCCAGCCGTCCGGAGCCTTTCCCTCTCCGGCGGGCGAGGAGGACGGTCCCGGCATGAAGACCGAAGTGCGGCAGGCCGCAGTGATCATGGTCGCGGTCGCTGGCTGTGGCGTACTGCTCGGACTCCTGTGGCTGTGGCTCGCGCCGCGGGTCCCGCTGGTGGCCGACGACACGGCGGTGTACCTCAAGGACACCGAGGGGGAGCAGGCGATCGGGGTCGACGGATCGTTTGCCCTGCTCGCGCTCGCGTTCGGCGCGGTGACCGGCGCCGTGGTGTTCCTGCTGCGCAAGCGCGGCGGGATCCCGCTGGTCGTCGGGCTCACGGCCGGAGGGCTCCTCGGGGCCGTGCTCGCCTGGCGTCTCGGCGTCTTCCTCGGGCCCGAGACGGATGTCGCCGCCCATGCGAAGTCGGTGGGCAAGGGCGTCGCGTTCGACGCCCCCCTGGAGCTCAAGGCGAAGGGCGCGCTCCTTGCCTGGCCGGTGGCCGCGCTCCTCGTGCACCTGGGCCTGACCGGCCTCTTCGGACCGCGCGACCCCGATCCGTACCCCCTGCCCTACGGAGATTCCGCGCCCTACGGAGATCCCGCGCCCTACGGGAACGCCGCTCCGTACGGGGACGCCGCACCCCACGGGGAGCCCGGCCGGGCCGACGGCCGCCCGGACTCCGCCGGAGCGTAGGCCACCGCCGTCAGGCGGGGCGCCTCCCGTGGTTCGCCTTGCCCTTGCGCACCCGCCACTTCCTCTTGCGCGTCTTCTTCGACATGAGGGTGGTACTAGTCGAGCCCGTGGCCCCCGTCGAGGGCCTATTCACGCCCGATCGGGGCCAGTACCGCGTCCGTGAGGCGTGCCAGGTCGCCGGGTGCCAGCTCCACTTCCAGGCCCCTGCGGCCCGCCGACACGCAGATCGTCGCGTGCGAGGAGGCCGAGTCGTCCAGGACCGTGCGGAGCTTCTTGCGCTGGCCGAGGGGCGAGATGCCGCCCCGTACGTAACCCGTGGTGCGTTCGGCGGCGGCGGGGTCCGCCATCACCGCGCGCTTGCCGGAGACCGCCGTGGCCAGGGCCTTGAGGTTCAGGGTGCCCGCCACGGGGACCACGGCCACCGTCAGGTCGCCGTCGACCTCCGCGACCAGGGTCTTGAAGACCCGGTCGGGCGATACGCCCATGGCCTGCGCCGCCTCCTCGCCGTACGAGGGGTGCGCGGGGTCGTGTTCGTAGGCGTGGACGGTGTAGTCGGCGCCCGCCGAGGTCAGGGCGACCGTCGCGGGAGTGCCGCCCGCGCCGGACTGCTTCTGCTGTTTCTTCTGCTTCTTCGCCAAAGCGCTCGCGCCTTACGTCAGTTGAGGCTCGTGGTGCCGCGCGTGAGGTCCGTCGCGGGCAACGACGGCAGATTACGGATGATCGCGGTCTCGGCGCGAAGGACTTTCAGCTCCTCGTGCAGGCGCGACGCGGTGTCCGGCGCCTCCAGGAGCCGCTGCTTGGTGGGGGTGTCGAGGACGGCCGCCGCCGCGACCAGATACGACACCACGGACGGGTCGTCCGGCAGTTCGGCGCCCGTGGACAGGGAACGCTCGCGCGCCCCGGCAAGCCGCTTCTGGTAGGCGCGGAACGCCCGCAGGACGCCCGCGGCAAGGGCGCCGGCCTCCTCGCCCGGATCCTCGGGCAGCTCCTCGACCTCCGCGGTCAGGAAGGGGCCCGACGCGTCCACCGAGTGCAGGCGCACCCGTGAGGTGCCGGTGGCCAGGACCTCGAAGCCGCCGTCGGCGCGCTCCCTGATCGTCGCCGCGTCCGCGATGCAGCCCACCGCGTGGAAGGCCTTGAGCGGGTCGTCGCCGAAGCCGGCGGTCGGTCCCTGTTCGGGCTGCGCGGTCGGGTCGGGGAGGCCGGGCGCGCTGGGCGCCACCTCCAGGCCGTCGCGGATCGCGACGACGGCGAAGAGGCGCTGCTCCTCTTCGGGAGTCTTGAGCAGGTCGCGCATCATGGCGCGATAACGCTCCTCGAACACGTTCAGCGGGAGCACGAGTCCCGGGAACAGCACCGAGTTGAGCGGGAAGAGCGGAAGCCGGACGGTGGTCACGAGCGTGAAGCCTAATGGTCGTCCGGGTCCCGACGTCCGCCCCCGGTGCGCAGCGGGGTCGTGGAGGCCACCTCGATGCGTATGCCGTCGCGCAGTTCCAGGAACTGGCCGAGCGGGTCGTCGGACATGCGGTCCCAGGGAAAGGACGTCGCGTAGGGCCCGATGAGGCGCACTTGTTCGAGGGCATCGCTCCATCGCTCCAGGCGCACGAGGACGTACGTGAGGACGTTGCGCACCTCCGCGGGCCACGGATCACCGGCCTCGTACTCACGGGAGAGGGCGATTCCGAGGTCGGCCGCGGCGTCCAGGCGCTCGCGCGGCACGCTCCCCGACGCGCTGGTGAGGTAGGCGAACGCGGCCCGTGCGGGCAGCGCCTGGATCAGCGAGCCGGGCAGCGCGTCCCGCGCGGCGTGCTCGGCGAAGTCGAAGCACTGGCGGTGCGAGCCGTACCAGGCGGCGGACAGGTACCGCAGTGCCGAGGCGTGGCAGCCGTAGTGGTGCGAGGAGCGGTGCACCGCCTCGGCCCGGATCTCGTCGAAGACCGAGTGCGGGGCATGGGTGCCGCGCGCGTGGTCCAGGGCGATGCGCCACGGCACGGGGTCGCGCGGGTCCGCCTCGGCGGCGGCGGTGATCAGGGGCGCCGTCTCGCGGAGCAGCTCGGCGCGGGCGGGCGACTCCCAGCCGCGGACCACCGCCAGCTCGGCCTTGACGAGCAGGGCGTCCGGATCGTGCGGCGCGGCGCACTGCCAGTCGTCGAACCACTCGGGGCGGGAGCGGGCGAAGGCGGCGAGGCGCGTGGTGTAGCGGTCGCGGTTCTCCCATTCGTTGTCCTCGCGGGTCATGGCGAGGAGCTTGGCCGCGGGGTCGTAGTCGCCCCGGCCCGCGGCGACGAGCGCGGGGCCGAGCCGGTCGTCGGGTGCGTCGAGGAGCACCTCGTCGTCGGGGGTCAGACCGGCGGCGAGGAGCGGTGTGTTCCTGACCATTCGTGCGGTGCGGATCAGGGCGCGCAGGAGTGCCATCGTGTGGGTATTGAAAACCGCAGGTCGGAGCAGTGCCAGGGGATGGCCGGTGAAGCTTTTGCATCGATCGTCCGGTTGCCTGACATATGGTCAAGGGATGGTAAAATCTGCGCTCCCGGTGAGCCCGGAAGCCGCTCCCGTTCCTGCCCGGAGGTCGCTCCAATTCCTGCCCGGAGTCCGCTTCAGTTCCTGCGCAGCAGCCTCGTCGCCCCCGCCGCGACCGTCGTCGCCAGGACCCAGCCGAGCAGGATGAGGATCGCCGCGAACCACTGCCAGCCGCCGCGTAGCTGCCAGTAACTGTCCTGGCCGAGGTTGATCACCGGGAGCAGCAGGTCGAGGGAGAAGAGCGCGGGGTTCCAGTTCGGGTGCTCGCCCGGTTTGATCGCCGGGTGCTCGGAGTGCGCGAAGGCCACCGCGCTCACCGCCCACAGCACCGCCATCCACAGGGCGGCCCGCCCCGGCCGGTAGCCGTACGCCACCGTCCAGTCCTGGGCGAAGCCCCAGAGTTTTGCCGCGAGGGGGAGCGTCTCGCGGCGTCGGCGCTGCTTGGCGAGCAGGACTTCGCGGGCGTCGGCGTCCTCGCCGCCGTTGCGCAGGACGGTGGCGAGCTTCTCGTACGGCTCCGGGTTGTACTCGGCGGTCGCCGCCGCCACCCAGCTCAGCCGCCGCGAGAGCGGGAAGCTGCCGAGCGGGACGAGGTTCTCGTAGCTGAATCCGCCCATCTGGAGGCCGCCGGGGCCCGGCCAGCTGGTCGACTTGTCGATGAGGTTGACGACCTTGGCGCCGGACAGCACGATCTTGCCGCGCTGCGGGGCCTCGCCGAGAAAGCGCAGCTCGGGGGTCTGGACGCGGCGCAGCGACACCTCCTGGTCGTTCTCCAGGGTGAAGCGTGCCTGGGCCAGGTCGACGGCGTCCCCGAAGCGCCCGTCGTCGAGCCTTATGCCGCCCTGGCACTCGAAGCGCTGGACGCGGGTGCCGCGCGGGGGAGTCGTGCCGCTGGTCATGGGGGGATCGCCGAGCGCGGCGGGTGTCATGTACAGCGTGCGTTCCACCGTCATCTGCGGGGCGTTGAGCGCCCGCGGGCCGTACGGATTGGCGAGCTTGCTGCCGCGCAGGCTGAAGGAGACGCCGACCTTCGCGCCGCGCAGGCTCAGCTGGCCGTGCGACTCCATCATCTCGGCCTGCAGGTCCTGGCCGACCGAAAGACCGTCGCCCATGATCGAGTTGCCGCGCCGGTCGCGGTAGATCACGGCCTGGTTGATGAGCAGATCGGTGCCGATCTGGGCGTCCGTGAGCCGCATGCCGTTGTGGATCCGGCAGCGCGGCAGGTGCAGATCGCCCTCCGTGTGCACGCGGGCCGCCTCCACGCGCGGAATCGAGCAGTTGACCAGGCGCAGCGTCGTGAACTTGGCCTCGGGGACCAGTATTTCCTTCTCGAAGCGGCAGTGCTTCAGCTCGGCGTAGGGCAGGATCTCGCCGCCCGCGAGATCCAGTACGTCCGTGATCTGGAGGCCCGAGAGCTTCAGCGACGAGACCCGGCCGGAGAGCGCGGGCGGGCCCTCCAGGAGGAGCCAGCACACGATGCGCGCGCGCACGCTGCGTTCCGGGCCCCAGGGGTGGCCGCCGTGCGGATCGTCCGCCATCGCGTCCCCCGACCTGAGGTCGTAGACGCTGCCGTTGCGGAAGGCCTGCCACATGCCGATCTCGGCGGCGGTCAGTCCGTCCGGCGGGTCACCGATGCCGGTGTCGTCGACCACTGCTGTTGTCCTCCCCGTACTGCGGTCCCGTACTGCGGTCCCGCACCGCGTTCTCGTCCTGCGATGCGCCCTGGTCTCGTACACCTGTTTCATGCCCGCTCAGTGACGGGCTGAACGCTAGTGGTGAACGAGGTCTTACGAAAAGCGAGGGGCAACGCGAAGCGTTTCAAGTAGGGCGGCGGTGGGTGACGGGTGGGTCTATATCAGCCAGTGATACGGGGTCGGGCCGGGAATCCGGGTCTGAGAGAATTGGCCACGTGATCTCCCGAATCGATCTGCGCGGCGACGCCCTCCCCGAGGGTCCCGCCCTGCGCGCCCTGCTGCCCCGTGCCGACTTCGACGTCGCGGCCGCCCTGGAGAAGGTGCGGCCCATCTGCGAGGACGTGCATCATCGTGGCGACGCGGCGCTGATCGAGTACGCGGAAAAGTTCGACGGGGTACAGCTGACGCAGGTCCGCGTCCCCGCCGCCGCCATCGCCGAAGCCCTGGCCGGCCTCGACCCGGTCGTCCGCGAGGCGCTCGAGGAGTCGATCAGGCGCGCCCGCATCGTCCACGCCGAGCAGCGCCGCGCCCCGCACACCACACAGGTCGTGCCCGGCGGCACGGTCACCGAGAAGTGGGTGCCGGTCGAGCGCGTCGGGCTCTACGCACCCGGCGGACGGTCGGTCTACCCCTCCTCCGTGATCATGAACGCGGTCCCGGCACAGGAGGCGGGCGTCGAGTCGATGGCGCTTGCGTCCCCGCCGCAGAAGGACTTCGGCGGTCTTCCGCACCCGACGATCCTCGCCGCCTGCGCCCTCCTGGGCATCGACGAGGTGTACGCGGTGGGCGGCGCCCAGGCCGTCGCGATGTTCGCGTACGGCACCGAGACCTGCGCGCCCGCGAACATGGTCACGGGCCCCGGCAACATCTGGGTCGCGGCGGCCAAGCGCTACTTCACGGGCCGCATCGGTATCGACACCGAAGCGGGCCCGACCGAGATCGCCGTCCTCGCCGACGACACGGCCGACGCCGTGCACGTCGCGTCCGACCTGATCAGCCAGGCCGAGCACGACCCGCTCGCCGCCGCCGTGCTCGTCACCGACTCCCTGGCCCTGGCCGACGCCGTGGTCAAGGAGCTCGAACCGCAGGTCGCGGCGACCAAGCACGTCGAGGACCGGATCGCCCCCGCCCTCGCGGGCAGGCAGTCCGCGATCGTCCTGGTCGACGGCCTCGAGGAGGGCCTGCGCGTCGTCGACGCGTACGGCGCCGAGCACCTGGAGATCCAGACCGCGGACGCCGCGGCCGTCGCGGACCGGGTGAAGAACGCGGGTGCGATCTTCGTCGGCCCCTGGGCGCCCGTCTCCCTCGGCGACTACTGCGCGGGCTCCAACCACGTCCTGCCGACGGGCGGCTGCGCCTGCCACTCCTCGGGGCTCAGCGTCCAGTCGTTCCTGCGCGGCATCCACATCGTCGACTACTCCCGCGACGCGCTCGCCGACGTCGCCCACCACGTGGTGACGCTGGCGGAGGCCGAAGACCTCCCCGCGCACGGCGCGGCGGTCAAGGCCCGCTTCGGGTGGAAGGTGCCGGAGACCAAGTGACCAACATCGACGATCTTCCGGTACGCGACGAACTGCGCGGCAAGTCCCCTTACGGCGCGCCCCAGCTCGACGTACCCGTACGCCTGAACACGAACGAGAACCCGTACCCGCTCCCCGACGCACTCGTCGAACGCATCGCCGAGCGCGTCCGCGTGGCGGCCCGCGACCTCAACCGCTACCCCGACCGGGACGCGGTCGAGCTGCGCACCGAGCTCGCCCGCTACCTCACGCGCACCGGCGGCCACGAGGTCGCCCTCGCCAACGTCTGGGCGGCCAACGGCTCGAACGAAGTCATCCAGCAGCTCCTGCAGACCTTCGGCGGGCCCGGACGCACCGCCATCGGTTTCGAGCCCTCGTACTCGATGCACGGCCTCATCGCGCGCGGCACCGGCACGGGCTGGATCTCCGGACCCCGCGGCGAGGGCTTCACCATCGACGCCGACGCCGCCGCGCAGGCCATCACCGACAACCGGCCCGACGTCGTCTTCATCACCACGCCCAACAACCCCACGGGCAACGCCGTCCCGGCCGACACCGTCCTCGCGCTCTACGAAGCCGCGCAGGCCGCGCGGCCCTCGATGGTCGTGGTCGACGAGGCGTACGTGGAGTTCAGCCACGGCGACTCGCTGCTCCCGCTGCTCGCGGGACGGCCGAATCTCGTCATCTCCCGCACCATGTCGAAGGCCTTCGGAGCGGCCGGGCTGCGCCTGGGCTATCTCGCCGCCGACCCGGCGGTCGTCGACGCCGTGCAGCTCGTACGCCTGCCGTACCACCTCTCGGCCGTCACGCAGGCGACCGCGCTCGCCGCCCTGGAGCACACCGACACGCTCCTGAAGTACGTCGAGCAGCTCAAGCAGGAGCGCGACCGCCTGGTGAGCGAGCTGCGTGCGATCGGCTATGAGGTGACCGACTCCGACGCCAACTTCGTCCAGTTCGGGCGATTCGAAGATGCCCACGCGGTGTGGCAGCGGATCCTCGACCGGGGCGTCCTGGTCCGGGACAACGGAGTGCCGGGCTGGCTGCGGGTCAGCGCGGGAACCCCCGAAGAGAACGACGCGTTCCTCGATGCGGTACGCGAACTGAAGAAGGAGCAGCAGGCATGAGCCGCGTTGGACGGGTCGAACGCACCACCAAGGAGACGTCGGTCCTCGTCGAGATCGATCTCGACGGCACCGGCAAGGTCGAGGTGTCGACGGGCGTCGGCTTCTACGACCACATGCTCGACCAGCTCGGCCGCCACGGCCTCTTCGACCTCACGGTCAAGACCGAGGGCGACCTGCACATCGACACCCACCACACCATCGAGGACACCGCCCTCGCGCTCGGCGCCGCCTTCAAGCAGGCGCTCGGCGACAAGGTCGGCATCTACCGCTTCGGCAACTGCACGGTCCCGCTGGACGAGTCGCTCGCCCAGGTGACCGTCGACCTCAGCGGCCGCCCCTACCTCGTGCACACCGAGCCCGAGACCATGGCGCCGATGATCGGCACGTACGACACGACGATGACCCGGCACATCCTGGAGTCCTTCGTCGCGCAGGCCCAGATCGCCCTGCACGTCCACGTGCCCTACGGCCGCAACGCCCACCACATCGTGGAGTGCCAGTTCAAGGCCCTGGCCCGCGCCCTGCGTTACGCCTCCGAGCGTGACCCGCGCGCCGCCGGGATCCTTCCCTCCACGAAGGGCGCGCTGTAAAGCCATGACCGGTCTCAACACGATTCTGATCGTCGTCGGTCTCTTCCTGATCGGCGGCATCATCTCCTTCGTCAAGCAGGGGATGCCCAAGAGCCTGATCGCGCTGCTCTCCATCGGCGCGGCCATGTGCCTCGTCGCGGGCATCCTGCGGCTCGACTACTGGAACTGAGGGGAGCTGATCCACGTATGACCGCTCCCAAGAAGGTCGTCGTCTTCGACTACGGCTTCGGGAACGTCCGTTCCGCCGAGCGCGCCCTCGCGCGCGCGGGCGCGGAGGTCGAGATCACCCGTGACTACGACAAGGCCATGGCCGCCGACGGCCTCCTCGTCCCCGGCGTCGGCGCCTTCGCCGCCTGCATGCAGGGGCTCAAGGAGGCGCGCGGCGACTGGATCGTGGGCCGCAGGCTCGCGGGCGGCCGTCCCGTGATGGGCATCTGCGTCGGCATGCAGATCCTCTTCGCGCGCGGCATCGAGCACGACGTGGAGGCCGAGGGCCTCGACGAGTGGCCCGGCACCGTCGAGCCGCTGAAGGCCGACATCGTCCCGCACATGGGCTGGAACACGGTCGACGCACCCGAGGGCTCCCAGCTGTTCGCGGGCCTGGACGCCGAAGCCCGCTACTACTTCGTGCACTCGTACGCCGTGCACCACTGGGACTTCGAGGTCGGCAACCCCGCCTTCCGGGCGCCCAAGGTCGCCTGGACCACGCACGGCGAGCCCTTCGTGGCCGCCGTCGAGAACGGCGCGCTGTGGGCCACGCAGTTCCACCCCGAGAAGTCCGGCGACGCCGGCGCCCAGCTCCTCTCCAACTGGATCGGAACCCTCTAGGAATGTCAGGGACCTCTGTGAGCAAGCTCGAACTCCTTCCCGCCGTCGACGTCCGCGACGGCCAGGCCGTACGCCTCGTCCATGGCGAGTCCGGCTCTGAGACCTCCTACGGCTCCCCGCTGGAGGCCGCCCTCTCCTGGCAGCGGTCGGGCGCCGAGTGGCTGCACCTGGTCGACCTGGACGCCGCGTTCGGCACCGGCGACAACCGCGCGCTGATCCGCGAGGTCACCGAGGCCATGGACATCAAGGTGGAGCTGTCCGGCGGCATCCGCGACGACGACACGCTCGCCGCGGCCCTGGCCACCGGCTGCACCCGGGTGAACCTCGGCACCGCGGCCCTGGAGACCCCGGAGTGGGTCGCCAAGATCATCGCCGAGCACGGCGACAAGATCGCGGTCGGTCTCGACGTGCGCGGCACGACCCTGCGCGGCCGCGGCTGGACCCGCGACGGCGGCGACCTCTACGAGACCCTGGCGCGCCTCGACACCGAGGGCTGCGCCCGCTACGTCGTCACCGACATCGCCAAGGACGGCACGCTGCAGGGCCCGAACCTGGAGCTCCTGCGCAACGTCTGCGCGGCCACGGACCGCCCGGTCGTCGCCTCCGGCGGCGTCTCCTCGCTCGACGACCTGCGCGCCATCGCCGAGCTCGTCCCGCAGGGCGTCGAGGGCTCGATCGTCGGCAAGGCGCTGTACGCGAAGGCCTTCACGCTCGAAGAGGCCCTGGCCGCGGTGGCCTCGTCATGAGCGACGTCGTGCGCAGGGTGAGCTCCGGCGGACCCTGGGAAGAGGCCATCGGCTACTCCCGTGCCGTCGAGCTGCCCAACGGCCTCGTCCTGGTGTCGGGCTGCACGTCGGTGGTGAACGGCGTCATAGACGCCGGCACTCCCTACGACCAGGCGGCCAACGCCTTCCGCGTGGCCGTCGAGGCCCTGAAGGAGCTGGGCCTTGGCCGGGAACACGTCGTGCGCACCCGCATGTACCTGACGCACGCGCGGGACGTGGAGGAGGTCGGCCGGGCCCACAAGGAGCTCTTCGACGACGTCCGCCCCGCCGCGTCGATGCTCATCGTCTCCGGCTTCGTCGACCCGAGTCTGGTCGTCGAGGTCGAGGTGGAGGCGTACCGCGCGGACCGCGAAGACCAGGCAGCCGGGGGAGCTGAGTCGTCATGACCTTGGCCGTACGAGTCATTCCCTGCCTGGACGTGGACAACGGCCGCGTCGTCAAGGGCGTCAACTTCCAGAACCTGCGCGACGCGGGCGACCCCGTCGAGATGGCCAAGGTGTACGACGCCGAGGGCGCCGACGAGCTCACCTTCCTGGACATCACCGCGTCCTCCGGCAACCGCGAGACCACGTACGACGTGGTCCGGCGCACCGCCGAGCAGGTCTTCATCCCGCTCACGGTGGGCGGCGGCGTCCGCACCGCCGAGGACGTCGACAAGCTCCTGCGGGCCGGCGCGGACAAGGTGGGCGTGAACACGGCCGCCATCGCGCGCCCCGAGCTGATCCGCGAGATCGCGGAGCGGTTCGGGCGTCAGGTGCTCGTGCTCTCGGTCGACGCCCGGCGCACCCCGTCCGGGGGCTTCGAGGTCACGACCCACGGCGGCCGCAAGTCCGCCGGGATCGACGCCGTCGAATGGGCGCACCGGGCCGCCGAGCTGGGCGCGGGGGAGATCCTGCTCAACTCGATGGACGCGGACGGCACGAAGGACGGCTACGACATCGAGATGATCGCGGCGGTACGCCGGCACGTCACCGTCCCGGTCATCGCGTCCGGCGGCGCGGGCCGCCTTGACCACTTCCCGCCCGCGATCGAGGCGGGCGCGGACGCGGTGCTCGCCGCGTCGGTCTTCCACTTCGGGGATCTGCGGATCGGCGAGGTCAAGGACACGTTGCGGGGGGCGGGGCGCCCCGTGCGCTGAGTTCTTTGTGTATGAGCCCTGGCCACCCGGGTGGCCAGGGCTCTTTGCTGCCGAGATGCGAAAGAATACTTGCGCAATTTGTATTGCGCAAATTTTCTTTCCTATCTACGGTGACGGCATGAACGACAAGCAGCCCAAGCAGCCCGAGCAACCAAAGCAGGGCAGCGAGCCCCGCCGCATCACGGACCTCGGCACGCTCAAGGCGCTGGGGCACCCGCTGCGCCTGAGGGTCTACGGCACGCTGCGCGTCTCGGGCCCTTCCACGGCCTCGCAGCTCGCCTCACAGGTCGACGAGGCGGTCTCGCTCGTCAGTTACCACCTGCGCAAGCTCGCGGAGCACGGCCTCATCGAGCAGGCCGAGGTGCAGAGCGAGGACGCGCGGGAGCGGTGGTGGCAGGCGGCGCAGGACACCCTGAGCTTCCGGCACGAGGACTTCAGGGACACGCCGGAGGGGGCGGCCACGCACGCGGCCGTCGTGCGCAGCCTGATCTCGTACCGCCAGGAGCAGTACGAGGCCTACCTCGACCAGCAGGAGGCCTGGGGCTCCGAGTGGCGCCTGGCCGCCGACCAGTCGGACTTCCTCGCCCGCCTCAACCCCGCCGAGCTCACGCGGCTCAACCGCGAGATCCACGCCCTGATCAGGACGTACGAGGAACAGGGCAAGGCCGCTGAGGCGGCGGGCGACACCGAAGGGCGCGAGAACGTCGCCGTCCACCTGGCCAGCTTCCCCTTCCGGCTCTGAGAGGGCTGCCCCACATGACCACCACCGGCATACGTACGGCTCCCGCCCCTGCCTCCGCCCAGGAGAAGCCCGCGCACCGGGACGGCAATGTGCTGCGCTGGCTGGGCGCGTACACGGCCTCGATGGTCGGCGACAGCATCTACTTCGTGGCGCTCTCCTGGGCGGCCACCCGCAGCGGCAGCCCCGCGCAGGCCGGGCTCGTCCTGGCCGTCGGCTCGCTGCCGCGCGCCGCGCTCATGCTCGGCGGAGGCGTCATCGCCGACCGCTTCGGACCCCGCAGGGTGGTCATCGGGAGCGACGCGGTGCGCTGCGCGGTGATCCTCGCCGTCGCCGTGCTGCTCCTGGTGACCGCTCCCGGGATCTGGCTCCTGGTCCTGGTCGCCCTGGTCTTCGGCGCCGTCGACGCACTGTTCCTGCCGAGCGTCGGCGCCCTGCCCGCGCGCATCACCGCGCCCGGGCAGCTCGGCCGGGTGCAGGGCATGCGGGGTTTCGCGCAGCGGGTGGCCACGGTCGCCGCCGCACCGCTGGGCGGTCTCGCGGTGGCGGTGGGCGGGCCCGCGGCCGGGTTCGGAGCGGCAGGCGTGCTTTTCGCGGGCTCACTGGTGCTGCTGATGGCGGTACGCGTCCAGAAGCTCGCCCCGGACGAGGACGCGGGGACGGGCGACAGCGCCTGGCGTCAGCTCGTGGACGGCCTCAAGTACATCCGCGGGCACCGGGTGCTCGCGCCGCTGCTCCTGGTGGCCGGGGTGATGGAGCTGGGCTTCTCCGGGCCCGCCAACATCGGCGTCGTGCTCCTCGCCGACCAGCGGGGCTGGGGCGCCGCCGGTATGGCGTGGATCGTGGGGGGCTTCGGCGTGGGCGCCGGGATCGCGGCGCTGCTGCTCGCGGTGCGGGGGCGTATCGCGCGGGCCGGATCCGTCCAGTCCTGGGGAGTGGTGGCGGGCTCCGTCGCCCTGGGTGCGATCGCCTTCGCCCCCTCGGTCCCCCTCGCGGCGGTGGCCGGGCTCTGCGTCGGCCTGTGCACCGGGCTCGGCGGCGCGCTGATCGCGGCCCTGCTGCAGACGGTCACCGAGCCCGCCTACCTGGGCCGCGTCACCTCGGTGGCCACGCTCTTCACGGTGGGCATCGCCCCCGTCTCGTACCCCGTCGTCGGCGCGGCGATCGGAGCCTGGGGAGCCGGGCCGGTCTTCGCCGTGAGCGCGGCGGTGAGCGCGGCGGGCGGGGTGCTCGGTCTCTGCTCCCGCGCCCTGCGCCGCGCCGAACTGCCCGGCTGAGACGGCTGCCGCTACCCCGCGGACGCGTCCTGCATCAGCTGCACCAGATTCCCCACCGAGTCGTCGAGCACCGCGGTGATCACAGGACCCTGCTCCTCGGGCCCTTGGGTGAACCGCACCCCGAGGCCCGTCAGCCGCTCGTGCTCGGCCCGTACATCGTCGACCCCGAAGACGATGCACGGGATCCCCGCCTCGTGCAGTGCCTTGCGATAGGGCTCCGCGATGGGGCCCTCGCCCGGTTCGAGGAGCAGTTCCACGTCGCCCTGACCGCCCGCGGCCCCCACGGTGACGAAGACCTGGCCGGCCACCATGTCCACGTGGTGCCGGGTCTCGAAGCCGAGTACGTCCGTGTAGAAGGCGT
This sequence comes from Streptomyces sp. NPDC055189, assembly GCF_053606765.1. Taxonomy (NCBI): domain Bacteria; kingdom Bacillati; phylum Actinomycetota; class Actinomycetes; order Kitasatosporales; family Streptomycetaceae; genus Streptomyces; species Streptomyces sp. NPDC055189. Next base: position 31,367 of record NZ_JBSGSG010000050.1, on the reverse strand, counting down.
GGGCTCTGGCCACGTCGTCCACGTACACCCCGGTCATGGCGATCTTGATCATCAGAGACCTCGGAGCCCTCAGAGTCCCAGTTGCTTCGTCTCGTGCAGCCGGGAGATCGCGTCCTTGTCGCCGTCCAGCTCGACGTCCGCCGCCTCCTGCCGCCCGTACACGTACAGGAGCAGCTCGGACGGCTCGCCGGTCACCGTCACCACGGGAGTGCCGCGGTGCGCCACTGCCGTCTGGCCGTCGGGGCGCCGCAGGACCATGCCCACCGGTGCCTTGCGGCCCACCAGGCGGGCCATCCGCTCCAGGCGGGACCACAGGGCGTCGGCGAAGACCGGGTCGAGCTCGCGCGGCGTCCAGTCGGGCCGGGCGCGGCGTACGTCCTCGGTGTGGATGTAGAACTCGACGGCGTTCGACGCCTCGTCGATCTGCTTGAGGGAGAAGGGCGAGAAGCGCGGCGGTCCCGTCCTGATCAGCTGGATGAGTTCCTCGTACGGCTTCGCGGCGAACTCGGCCTGCACACGCTCCAGGCGCGAGGCGAGCTGCTTGATCAGCAGTCCGCCCGCGGCGTCCGCGCGGCGCTCGCGGACCACTACATGGGCCGCGAGGTCACGGGTGTTCCAGCCCTCGCAGAGGGTGGGGGCATCAGGGCCCTCCGCCTCCAACAGATCGGCGAGGAGAAGTCGTTCACGCTTGGCATGGGTCGACATACCGTCCAGCCTACGACTCGGCAACGGGACCGCCCAGTGGACACGGCCCTGCCGGACCCCTTGGGCGCGGCACAATGGCCCCATGACCGTCACGCCTCCGCCCAGCAGCCTCGACCCCGAGATCGCCGCCCGCCTCAAGCGCGGCGCCGACGGACTCTTCCCCGCCGTCGCCCAGCAGTACGACACCGGCGAGGTCCTCATGCTGGGCTGGATGGACGACGAGGCGCTGCACCGCACCCTCACCACCGGCCGCTGCACGTACTGGTCGCGCAGCCGCCAGGAGTACTGGGTCAAGGGCGACACGTCGGGCCACTTCCAGTACGTGAAGTCCGTGGCCCTCGACTGCGACGCGGACACCGTCCTGGTCCAGGTCGACCAGATCGGTGCCGCATGTCACACCGGCACGCGCACGTGCTTCGACGCCGACCAGCTCCCGGTCACCTTCACCGGCACCGAAGCGTGATCGTCTCGCCGTCCCGCAGCACGATGCGGGACGGATCGCCCGCCCTGGCCTGTGCGCCGACATCGGCGCGGCACTTCTCGCGTACGCCGCTCACGCCCCACTCGGTCATGAACTGACCCAGGGTGAAGTCCCGCCACTCCTCCGACTCCACGTGCAGGGTGCCGGTGGTGTCGTGCGTGTGCAGCGGGCTGTAGCGGGGCTTGGGGCCCGATCGGTCGATGCCGATGTCGGCGGGGACCGTGACGGGACGGCCGCCGGAGTAGACCTTCAAGGTGGTGTGGATGTGCATGTCCATCGCCTCGGAGTCGAGCATCTCAAGGCCCGCGGCCTTGACCCGCTCGGGTACGTCCTTGGGGGCGGGCCACACGACGGGCTCCGGGGCGACGGCCCCGAACGCGGTCGAGGCGAGAAGGAGGGCAAGGGCAGGCAGCGTACGGCGGTTGGTCATCGTCCAGTTGTATCGGCAGACGTTCCGCCGGTCGGGCCGCGACACCGTCCGCCACCCGCACGGCCGTAAGCTCCTCCCATGGATCTCGAGACCTTCCGCAAGCTCGCGAGCGACCGCCGAGTGATCCCCGTCAGCCGCAAGCTCCTCGCGGACGGCGACACTCCCGTCGGCCTCTACCGCAAGCTCGCCGCAGAGCGGCCCGGCACGTTCCTCCTGGAGTCCGCGGAGAACGGCCGCTCGTGGTCTCGCTACTCCTTCGTCGGCGTCCGCAGCGCCGCCACCCTCACCACCCGGGACGGCGAGGCGCACTGGCTCGGCACCCCGCCCGTCGGTGTACCGGTCTCCGGCGACCCGCTCGACGCCCTGCGCGCCACCGTCCAGGCCCTGCACACCCCGCACGACCTGGCGTCCGGGATGCCGCCCTTCACGGGAGGCATGGTCGGGTACCTCGGCTACGACATCGTGCGGCGCCTGGAGAAGATCGGCCCCGGCGAGCGGGACGACCTCAAGCTGCCCGAGCTGACCATGCTCCTCACCAGCGATCTCGCCGTCCTCGACCACTGGGACGGATCGGTACTCCTGATCGCCAACGCGATCAACCACAACGACCTGGAGACGGGCGTCGACGAGGCGTACGCCGACGCGATCGCCCGGCTCGACGCCATGGAGGCAGACCTGTCGCGGGCCGTCTCCCAGCCCCCGGCCGCGCTGCCGCCGTCCGAGCTGCCTCAGTACACGCAGCTGTGGGGCGGCGAGCAGTACCAAGAGGTCGTGGAGGACATCAAGGAGCGCATCCGCGCGGGCGAGGCCTTTCAGGTCGTCCCCTCGCAGCGCTTCGAGACCCCCTGCGACGCGAGCGCGCTCGACGTCTACCGCGTGCTGCGGGCCACCAACCCGTCGCCGTACATGTACCTCTTCCGCTTCGACGGATTCGACGTCGTCGGCTCGTCGCCCGAGGCCCTCGTCAAGGTCGAGGACGGGCGCGCCATGGTGCACCCCATCGCCGGCACCCGGCCGCGCGGCGCGACCCCGCAGGAGGACCAGGCGCTCGCCGACGAGCTGCTCGCCGACCCCAAGGAGCGGGCCGAGCACCTGATGCTGGTCGACCTGGGCCGCAACGACCTGGGGCGCGTCTGCGAGCCGGGATCGGTCGAGGTCGTCGACTTCATGTCCGTCGAGCGGTACTCGCACGTCATGCACATCGTCTCGACGGTCACCGGACAGGTCGCCGAGGGACGCACCGCCTTCGACGTGCTCACCGCCTGTTTCCCCGCGGGCACCCTCTCCGGTGCCCCCAAGCCCCGCGCGATGCAGATCATCGACGAGGTCGAACCCTCCCGGCGCGGCCTGTACGGCGGCTGTGTCGGATATCTCGACTTCGCGGGCGACTCCGACACCGCCATCGCCATCCGCACCGCCCTGCTGCGCGAGGGCACGGCGTATGTGCAGGCCGGCGCGGGGGTCGTCGCCGACTCCGACCCCGTGGCCGAGGACACCGAGTGCCGCAACAAGGCGGCGGCGGTCCTGCGGGCCGTGCACACGGCGAACCGGCTGCGGCGCCCCGACGGCCGTGAGGGATAGTGGAGGGGTGACTTCTGCCGTACCTCCGCCCCGCACCCAGGCTGCTGATCCCGATGGTGCCGCCGAGGCCGCCGCCGAGCCCGAGACCCGGGCCCAGCGCAGCGGCCGGCGCAGCATCGCCGTGGCCCTGCTGTCCGGCGCAGTCGGCGCGGCCCTCGCGCTGCTCGCGTCCCGCCAGACATGGGCCAACGGCACCGCTTCGGTGGCGGGCGGCGAACTCCCGCTGAGCGCCACGGGCAGCGACGTCACGGGCGTGCCCGCGGCCCTGGCGATAGTGGGCCTCGCCGCGCTCGTCGCCGTCTTCGCCGTCCGCAAGGCCGGACGCATGCTCGTCTCGCTGCTGCTCGCGCTGAGCGGCGCGGGCACCGTGGCCGCCGCCCTCCTCGCCGCGAACGACAGCGGCGCACTCGACGAGAAGGCCGCCGAGGCCTCCGGCAACACCGCCGCCACCATCGGTGATCTCAGCCACACCGCCTGGCCGTACGCAGCCGCCGCCGCGGGCGCGCTGATCCTGATCGCCGGGCTGCTCGCCCTGACGTACGGCAAGTCCTGGCCCGCGATGTCGGGACGCTACGAACGCGACGGAGCCCCGCGTCCGCGCAAGGCGCCGCCCAAGGTGGACCCGGACCGGCCCGAGGACCTGTGGAAGGCGCTCGACCGCGGCGAGGACCCCACGCGCGAGGCATGACCCCGGGCTCGGGCACGCGCGCGCGTACGGGACAATGGAGCGGTGAGCGTTCGGCTCACCCCATGCAGCACCACCTCATGCATCACCACCACGCATACAGCAACGAGGAGCAAGCCATGTCGGGCAGCAGCCACGGACACACCCCGGCCGCCTGGACCGGTGTCATCATCGCCTTCATCGGTTTCTGCGTTTCGGGTGCCTTCATGGTGATGGCCAACCCGCTGGGCTTCTGGGCCGGCATGGTCATCATCGCCGCCGGCGGCGTCGTGGGCATGGTCATGCGTGCCGCGGGTCTCGGCCAGGCCAAGCGCTCGCCGCAGCCGAAGGGGCAGCTCGCCCACTCCGAGGTCTGAGTCCCCGGCCTTCGTACTCGATCGTCGTACGCGGGAGGCGGTCCCGGCAGGCGCCGGGGCGGCCTCTTTTCGCGTTTCCCTGCGGGCGGCGACCGACGGCGAAAGGCACAATGCATCGCGTGGACGCTGAACCCGAGAGCGCGGCACCGGCCGTCGGCCCCGCCCTGCGGCGGCTGGCCGTGCCCGTCGGCGTGCTCGGCTCGGTGATCGCCGCCTTCGCCTACGTCGGCACGGTCGACCCGAACGAGCCGGGCCACTACCCCGCCTGCCCGCTGCTCCAGCTCACCGGCGTGTTCTGCCCCGGCTGCGGCGGACTGCGCAGCGCCCACGCCTTCATCCACGGCGACCTCACCACGGCCCTTGGCGCCAACGCGCTCGCCGTCGCCGGGTACGGCGTCTTCGCGGTCGTGTGGACCCTCTGGGCGGTCCGTGCGGCGCGCGGGCGACGGTTGCGGATCGAGTTGGGGCCCCTGCCGCTGTACGGGATCGGGGTGCTCATCGCCGTGTTCACCCTTGTGCGCAATCTGCCGTTCGGGGCATGGCTGCATCCTTGATGTGCGGTGAAACCGCAGGCCGCAGCCCTGGAGCGTGTCCAGGACGTGGGACTGGCGTCAACCGGATGCGGGGCCTTCGCCCTCCTGCGGATACCATCGCAGTGACCATCGGAAATGCCTGATGAGGCAGCCGAACAAGCTTGAGGTTCAAACAGCAGCTTCACCGTCAGGGAAGGGGGCCGCTCGCGTGAGTGTGCTCGACGAGATCATCGACGGAGTCCGTGCCGACCTCGCGGAACGGCAGGCGCGCGTCAGCCTCGACGAGCTCAAGGAGCGCGCGGCGAAGGCTCCTGCGGCCAAGGACGGGGTCGCCGCCCTGCGCGGCGACGGCGTCAAGGTCATCTGTGAGGTCAAGCGCTCCAGCCCGTCCAAGGGCGCGCTCGCCGCGATCGCCGACCCGGCGGGCCTCGCCGCGGACTACGAGGCCGGCGGCGCCGCCGTCATCTCCGTGCTCACCGAGGAGCGCCGCTTCGGCGGTTCGCTCGCCGACCTGGAGGCCGTCCGGGCCAAGGTCGACATCCCGGTGCTCCGCAAGGACTTCATCGTCACCTCGTACCAGCTGTGGGAGGCCAGGGCGTACGGCGCCGACCTCGCGCTGCTCATCGTGGCCGCCCTGGAGCAGCCCGCCCTGGAGTCGCTCATCGAGCGCGCCCATTCGATCGGCCTCACGCCGATCGTCGAGGTGCACGACGAGGACGAGGCCGAGCGGGCCGTGGACGCGGGGGCGCGGGTCATCGGCGTCAACAACCGCGACCTCAAGACCCTCAAGGTCGACCGCTCCACCTTCGAGCGGGTCGCCCCCGAGCTGCCGGACAGCGTCGTCAAGATCGCCGAGTCCGGTGTGCGCGGGCCGCACGACCTCATCGCGTTCGCCAACGCGGGCGCCGACGCGGTCCTGGTGGGCGAGTCCCTGGTGACCGGCCGCGACCCGAAGGGCGCGGTCTCCGACCTGGTCGCCGCGGGCGCACACCCCGCTCTCCGGCACGGGCGGAGCTGACCCCTCCCGATGACCGCCTTCGCCCGCCTCGCACCCGGCTGCCGCCCTCGCGGCTGCCGGGCGCCTGCGCGGCGCGTGCGGGGCCGCCGGGTGCGGTACGTCATCGGCGATGAACCGGGTCAGGTGAACGGGATGCGATGGCCGAGCGCCCCGTCAGGGGCGCGAGGAACTGCGCGACCAGCCACGGCGTCGCGCCGGCCGGACGAATCGTCTGCCCTTCACGGCGCGTAGCCGTCCTCACCCCGGTGGGGCTTGCTCGCGCAGTTCCCCGCGCCCCTGGCGGGGTCGATCGCATCGCAGATCACCCATTCACGCCACGTGAGGTAGAGCCATGCCCAGCGAGTACTTCCACCCCGACCCGGAGGGTCAAGTCCCCAGCGCCGAAGGCTACTTCGGCGCGTTCGGCGGCAAATTCATCCCGGAGGCCCTCGTCGCCGCCGTGGACGAGGTCGCCGTCGAGTACGACAAGGCCAAGAACGACCCCGAGTTCGCCCGCGAGCTCGACGACCTCCTGGTCAACTACACCGGCCGCCCCAGCAGCCTCACCGAGGTGCCCCGGTTCGCCGAGCACGCAGGCGGAGCCCGGGTCTTCCTCAAGCGCGAGGACCTGAACCACACCGGCTCGCACAAGATCAACAACGTGCTCGGCCAGGCCCTGCTCACCAAGCGCATGGGCAAGACCCGCGTCATCGCGGAGACCGGCGCGGGCCAGCACGGCGTCGCCACCGCGACAGCCTGCGCGCTCTTCGGCCTCGAATGCACCATCTACATGGGCGAGATCGACACCGAGCGCCAGGCCCTGAACGTGGCCCGCATGCGCATGCTCGGCGCCGAGGTCATCGCCGTGAAGTCCGGCAGCAGGACCCTGAAGGACGCCATCAACGAGGCGTTCCGCGACTGGGTCGCCAACGTGGACCGCACGCACTACCTCTTCGGGACCGTTGCGGGCCCGCACCCCTTCCCCGCCATGGTGCGCGACTTCCACCGCGTCATCGGCGTGGAGGCCCGCCGCCAGATCATCGAGCGCGCGGGACGTCTGCCCGACGCCGCCGTCGCGTGTGTGGGCGGCGGCTCGAACGCCATCGGCCTCTTCCACGCCTTCATCCCGGACGCCGGGGTCCGGCTCGTCGGGTGCGAGCCCGCGGGCCACGGCGTCGAGACCGGCGAGCACGCGGCGACGCTGACCGCCGGAGAGCCCGGCATCCTGCACGGCTCGCGGTCCTACGTCCTCCAGGACGAGGAAGGGCAGATCACCGAGCCCTACTCGATCTCGGCCGGACTCGACTACCCGGGCATCGGCCCCGAGCACGCCTTCCTCAAGGACAGCGGCCGCGGCGAGTACCGCGCCGTCACCGACGACGCGGCGATGCAGGCATTGCGCCTCCTGTCGCGCACCGAGGGCATCATCCCGGCCATCGAGAGCGCCCACGCGCTCGCCGGGGCGCTTGAAGTCGGCAAGGAGCTCGGCAAGGACGGGCTGATCATCATCAACCTGTCCGGGCGCGGCGACAAGGACATGGACACGGCCGCACGCTACTTCGGCCTGTACGACACGGACGCCGCCGTCGCGGCGGACGCGGCCGGCAACGCCGCGGAGATCGAGGGGGACGCCAAGTGAGCGGCAACATCCGACTGCTGGACGAGACCCTCGCGGCGGCCAAGTCCGAGGGGCGCTCCGCCCTCATCGCCTACCTCCCGGCCGGGTTCCCGACCGTTGACGGCGGCATCGCGGCCATCAAGGCCGTCTTCGACGGCGGAGCCGACGTCGTGGAGGTCGGTCTCCCGCACAGCGACCCCGTCCTCGACGGTCCCGTCATCCAGACCGCCGACGACATCGCGCTCAAGGCGGGCCTGAAGATCGCCGACGTGATGCGCACGGTGCGCGAGGCGTACGAGGCGACGGGCAAGCCGGTGCTCGTGATGACGTACTGGAATCCGATCGACCGCTACGGCGTCGAGCGCTTCACCGCCGAGCTCGCCGAGGCGGGCGGCGCCGGGTGCATCCTGCCCGACCTGCCCGTCCAGGAGTCGGGCCTGTGGAGGGAGCACGCGGAGAAGCACGGCCTCGCCACGGTCTTCGTCGTCGCCCCGAGCAGCAAGGACGAGCGGCTCGCCACCATCACGGCGGCCGGCTCGGGCTTCGTGTACGCGGCGTCGCTGATGGGCGTCACGGGCACCCGCGAGTCCGTCGGGGAGCAGGCGCAGGAACTGGTGCGGCGCACCAAGGCCACCACCGACCTGCCGGTCTGTGTCGGCCTCGGCGTCTCCAACGCCCGGCAGGCCGCCGAAGTCGCGGGCTTCGCCGACGGCGTGATCGTCGGCTCCGCCTTCGTCCAGCGGATGCTGGACGCCGAGGACGAGGCGGCGGGTCTCGCCGCCGTCCGCGCGCTCGCCGCCGATCTCGCTCAGGGAGTTCGCGGCACCGCGTAACTCGTACGGGTGGACCTGGGACCGGGGAGGCACGCTCGTGCCTCCCCGGTTCGTTGGCCGGGTGTGAGCGAGAAGAACCGTGAGGGAAAGCGCGCCGCCCGCGACCGGCTGGCGGAAGATCGAGAGCGGCAGAAGTCGCGGGACAAGCAGCGCAGGGTGTTGATCGTGAGTGCCGCCGTCGTGGGCGTGCTCGCGCTCGCCGCCGTGGCCGGTCTGGTGGCCGCCAACTCCGGCGACGACAAGGAGACTTCGGGCCCCTTGTCGGCCCCCAAGGGGGCGAAGGGCGAGGACCAACTCTCCATCCCCGTCGGCAAGGACACCGCCAAGTCCACCCTCACCATCTGGGAGGACTTCCGCTGCCCCGCCTGCAAGCAGTTCGAGGACACCTATCGCACGACGATCCACGAACTCGCCGACAAGGGCCAGCTCAAGGTCGAGTATCACCTGGCGACGATCATCGACGGGAACATGGGCGGCAGCGGCTCCCTGCGCGCGGCCAACGCCGCGGCCTGCGCCCAGGACGCCGGGAAGTTCACCCCGTATCACGACGTGCTGTTCAAGAACCAGCCTCCGGAGCCGGACGACGCGTTCAGCAAGAACGACAAGCTGATCGACCTCGCCGGCCAGGTGGACGGGCTCGTCACGGACTCCTTCAAGAAGTGCGTGAACGACGGACAGCACGACAGCTGGGCCACCAAGTCGAACCAGGCCTTCCAGAAGGCGGGCCTCCAGGGCACGCCGAGCGTGCTGCTCGACGGCAAGAACATCTTCGCCGACCCGAAGAAGCCGCTGACCCCGGCGCAGCTGAAGGCCAAGGTGGAGGCGGCGAACAAGGGCTAGCCGACACCTTGGAGCGGGCCCCTCCGGGGGCTCCTGTTATGGAGACGTAGCCGGGCTGGTTGCCTCGGGCACCGCCCGGCACGGTAGCGTCGGACCTGCCATGGACCTTGCCTTCATTCCCAGCCCCTCGCGCGGAGTGGTCGAACTCGGCCCCATTCCGCTGCGCGGCTACGCGTTCTGCATCATCATCGGCGTCTTCGTCGCCGTCTGGCTCGGCAACAAGCGGTGGATCGCTCGCGGGGGCCGCCCAGGCACCGTGGCCGACATCTCCGTCTGGGCCGTGCCGTTCGGCCTCGTCGGCGGGCGTCTCTACCACGTGATCACGGACTACCAGCTGTACTTCAGCGAGGGCCGTGACTGGGTGGACGCCTTCAAGATCTGGGAGGGCGGCCTCGGTATCTGGGGCGCGATCGCGTTCGGCGCGGTCGGCGCCTGGATCGGCTGTCGCAGGCGTGGCATCCCGCTGCCCGCCTGGGCCGACGCCCTCGCCCCCGGCATCGCCTTCGCCCAGGCGATCGGCCGCTGGGGCAACTGGTTCAACCAGGAGCTGTACGGCAAGGCCACGGATCTGCCGTGGGCGCTGAAGATCACGTCGGCGGAGGACGGCCGGGTCCCCGGCACGTACCACCCGACGTTCCTCTACGAATCCCTCTGGTGCATCGGCGTCGGCTTCCTGGTCATCTGGGCCGACCGCCGCTTCAAGCTGGGACACGGCCGGGCGTTCGCGCTGTACGTCGCGTCGTACTGCGCGGGCCGCGGCTGGATCGAGTACATGCGGGTCGACGACGCGCACCACGTCCTCGGTCTGCGCCTCAACGTCTGGACCGCCATCGCGGTGTTCGTGCTCGCCGTCGTGTACTTCGTGCTCTCGGCGAGGACCCGCCCCGGCCGCGAGGAGATCGTCGAGCCGGTGCCGGCCGGCGAGGAGTCCCCGGACTCTCCTGACGACGAGGGCGCCACACCGGTCAAGTCCGCCGACGAGGCGGAGGACGACGGTGCCGAAGGGTCCAAGGACGCGGAGAAGGACAAGGTCGAGGACAAGGCCAAGGACAAGGACGGAGCCGAGTCCGCCAAGAAGGGCTGACGCTTCGTACGACGAAGGGGCCGCCGGATCACCGATCCGGCGGCCCCTTCGCTATGGGCGCCGCCGCGCGAGGTCCAGTACCCGCTGAGCTCCCTCCACCACGGCCTTGTCCACGAACGTGCCGTCCGGCAGGGCCAGGGCGCCCTCGTCCGTCGTGGACGCCTTGACGATCTGCTCGGCGTGGTCGATCTCCTCCGGGGTGGGGAGATAGGCGCGTTCGATGGCGGGGAGCTGGCGGGGGTGGATCGCGGCGCGGCCCAGGAAGCCCAGGGAACGGCCGTGCGCGCAGGACGCCGTCAGGCCCGCGATGTCACGGATGTCGGGGTACACCGACTGCGCGGGCGGTGCCAGACCGGCGGCCCTGGCGGCCACCACCACGCGGGCGCGAGGCCAGTCGAGGCCCGCGTCGTCACGTACTCCCAGGTCCGCGCGGAGATCCGCCTCGCCGAGGGAAAGGCCGTGCAGGGCCGGGTGGGCGGTGGCGATGGCGAAGGCGTGCTCCAGGCCGAGCGCCGATTCGATGAGGGCGTGCAGGGCGGGGGCGCCGCCGTCCGCGGGGGCCGCCCGCTCCGCGACGCGGACGACGTCGGCGGGACGGGCCACCTTGGGCAGGCGCAGGCCACAGACTCCGGGCAGGTGCGCGATCGCACGGAGGTCGGCATCGGCGAGGGGCCCGTCCAGGGCGTTCACGCGGACGTGGACCGGGACGGCGGGGGCGCTGGAGAGCAGCTCGGCCGTGGCCGCTCGCGCGTACTCCTTGCGGTCGGGGCCGACCGCGTCCTCCAGGTCCACGATGACGGCGTCGGCGCCCGCGAGCAGGGCCTTCGCCACCACGGCAGGACGGTCGCCCGGCGCGTACAGCCAGGTCAGAGGCGTGTCCCTCACAGTGCGCCCTCCTTGCGCAGCCCGGCGATCTCGGCGTCCGTCAGGCCCAGTTCGGTCAGGACCTCCTGCGTGTCCGCTCCGTGGGGGCGGCCCGCCCAGCCGATCGAGCCGGGTGTCTCGGAGAGGCGGAAGAGGACGTTCTGCATGCGCAGCGGGCCCAGTTCCGGGTCGTCGACCGTGGTGACGGTGTCCAGGGCCGTGTACTGGGGATCGGTCATCACGTCACGTACGTCCTGGATGGGAGCGACCGCCGCCTCCGCCTTCTCGAAGGCCTCGATCACCTCCGTGCGGGTGTGCCGGGCGATCCAGCCGCCGACCGCCCCGTCAAGGACGTCCGCGTGGGCCGCGCGGTCCGCGCCCGAAGCGAACCAGGGCTCGGCGATCAGTTCGGGGCGGCCCACCAGGCGGATCACGCGCTCCGCGATCGACTGGGCCGACGTGGAGACGGCGACCCAACTGCCGTCCGCGGTGCGGTAGGTGTTGCGGGGCGCATTGTTGGTGGAGCGGTTGCCGGTGCGGGGCTGCACATGGCCCAGCTGGTCGTACCAGAGCGGCTGCGGGCCCAGGACCGTGAGGATCGGCTCGATGATCGCCATGTCCACCACCTGGCCCTTGCCCGTACGGTCGCGGGCCGCGAGCGCCGTCATCACCGCGTACGCCGTCGCGAGCCCCGCGATCGAGTCGGCGAGCCCGAAGGGCGGCAGGGTCGGCGGCCCGTCCGGTTCGCCGGTGATCGCGGCGAAGCCGCTCATCGCCTCCGCGAGCGTGCCGAAGCCGGGGCGGCGGGAGTACGGGCCGAACTGGCCGAAGCCCGTGACACGGGTCAGGACCAGGCGCGGGTTGGCCGCGCTCAGCTCCTCCCAGCCGAGGTCCCACTTCTCCAGGGTTCCGGGGCGGAAGTTCTCGACGACGACGTCCGCCGTCGCGGCGAGGCGGAGGAGGGTCTCGCGACCGCCCGGCGAGGAGAGATCGAGGGTCATCGTGCGCTTGTTGCGGCCCAGGAGCTTCCACCAGAGGCCGACGCCGTCCTTCGACGGGCCGTGCCCCCGTGACGGGTCGGGCCTGCGCGGGTGCTCGACCTTGATGACCTCCGCGCCGAAGTCGCCGAGCATCGTGGCGGCCAGCGGGCCCGCGAAGAGCGTCGCCAGGTCGAGTACGCGCAGACCGCTGAGGGGAGCCGTCGTCATGAGGTGCCCCCGTTCGCCCGGGTGTCGATCTCGGCGCGGAACGGCATGGACGACGATGCTCCTGTCCGCTGTACGGAGAGCGCCGCCGCCGACGCCGCCCAGGCGAGCGCGTCCGGCACGGAACGGCCTTCCGCGAGCGCCACCGCCAGGGTTCCGACGAGCGTGTCGCCCGCACCGGTCGTGTCCACGGCGGTGACATGCGGGGCCGCCACCAGGACGGGCTCCGCGTCCCGGGTCGCGTACAGGCTGCCGCGCGCGCCGAGCGTGACGACGACTTCGGGGACCCGGGAGAGGAGGGAGCGGGCGGCATCGTGCGGGTCGGTCAGGCCGGTGAGGGCGGCGGCCTCGTGCTCGTTCGGCACCAACAGGTCGATGGCGTCGAGGAGTTCGGGGGGCAGTGGTTGCGCGGGAGCCGGGGTGAGGATGGTGCGCACACCGTGCCGGCGGGCGGCCTGCGCGGCGGCGAGCACACCCTCCACGGGGATCTCCAGCTGGAGCAGGAGGGTGTCGGCGGAGGCGATCAGGCCCTCGTCGCCGGGAGCGAGCGCGGTGAGCGTCGCGTTGGCGCCGGGGATGACGACGATCGCGTTGCCGCCCTCGTCGTCTACGACGATGTGCGCGGTGCCGGTGGCCTCGGTGTCGACGGTGCGCAGCAGGTCGGTGTCGACGCCCGAGTGGTCGAGTGCGCTGCGGAGCTGGGTGCCGAAGGCGTCGGTGCCGACCGCGCCGATCATCGACACGGCGTCGGCGCCCGCGCGGGCCGCGGCGACGGCCTGGTTGGCGCCCTTGCCGCCGGGGAGCGTACGGAACTCGCGCCCGGTGACGGTCTCTCCGCGCTGCGGTGCCTTGCTGACGTACGCGACGAGGTCCATGTTCGTGCTGCCGAGCACGGCGATGTGGGTCATGGGCGGGGTCTCTCATCTCTCCTGGGCGGGTTCGGTCGTGGCGAGTTCTGTCGTGAGGTCCGCGAGGGCGTCGAAGCCGATGCCGTCGAAGCCCGGGACGGAGCTGGCGACGCGGTTCCTGAGCGGGGACGTCCAGCGGTCGGGCAGTGCGCCGGGGTGGCCCGCGAGCAGGCCCGCGATCGAGCCCGCGGTCGCGCCGTTCGAGTCGGTGTCCCAGCCGCCGGACACGGCGCGGGTGATGGAGCCGGTGAAGTCGCCGTCGGCGTGGGTGAGGGCGGCGGAAAGGAGGGCCGCGTTGGGGATGACGTGGACCCAGTGGTGGTGGCCGTAGGCGGCGTGCAGTTCATCTACGACGCGGTCGAAGTCCGGTGATACGGCGGCCAGTTGGATACCGTGACGGATCGCGCGGGCCAGGCGTGAGTCCGGCGGTACGACGGTCAGGCCCGTACGGAGGCAGTGGTGGACGTCTCCGGTGCCTGCCGCCGCCTCGGCGATGGTGGCCGCCGCGAACATCGCGCCGTACACGCCGTTGGCGGTGTGGGTCAGGCGCGCGTCGCGGTACGCGCTGTCCGCTGCCGCCGCGGGGGCGCCGGGGTGGGTCCAGCCGTGGACGTCGGCGCGGATCAGGGCGCCGATCCATTCGCGGAAGGGGTTGTGGTGGGTGGCGGTGTGCGGGGGCTCGATGCCGTTGAGGAGGTTGCGGTAGGCGATGCGTTCGGCGGTGAAGGTGCGGGCCGCGGGGAGCTCGTCCAGCCAGAGTCTTGCCACGTCCGTGGTGGTGAAGTTTCTGCCGTGGCGCTGGAGGAGGCGGAGGTTGAGGAGGGGGTAGTTGAGGTCGTCGTCCTCGGGCATGCCGTTGATGTTTTCGGCGAGGGAGGTGGGGGCGGAGCGTTTGTTCCAGGGGTACGTTTCCTTTAGTTCCCCGGGTACGCCCCTCTCCGTGAACCAGGTGTTCAGAGGCCAGTTGCCTGTTGCTTTGGCCAGGCTTCTGATGCCTTCCAGGGGGAGTTTCTCCACCGGTTTGCCCAGCAGGCAGCCGACGGCTCTGCCTAGCCAGGCGGCGTGCAGGCGGTGACGTAGGGCTTCTTTTGCCCCAGTCCCGCCCCTTCCCGAAACCGCCTGCTGTGGGGCCTTGTTCTCCGGTGCGGCCGGGTGGGTGGTGTTGTGCCCACCCTTCCCCAAGCTCTCGGCTTCGCTCGAGCAGGGGAGGCCCCAATCGCCTTGCGGAACGCCTGCCCACAACGGAGGCAGACGGGACAGCTCGGCCAGTAGTTCCTCAGCCAGGGCCCGCAGCGCCGGGGACGGCGAGGTTGGGGACGCGCCCGCTCTTGCGGGGGCCAAGTGACCGCCCGCTGACAGCCAGCGGGTCTGGATCGCGTGGGTGTCCTTGCCCTCCTCCTCTGCCTGGCGGAGTTCGTGGCCCACCAAATCCTCCGGCTGGACCCAGGTGAGGCGGATCATGGGGTGGCCGTCAGGGCCGTGTACGCCGACTCGTGGGCGCGGCGGCGCCGTACGTCGCGGGTGAAGATCTCCGCGGTGACCTCGGTGAGCGTCCTCGCGGGGGCGTGCAGGTCCAGGCGGCTGGCCTCCGCGACCGTCTTCGACCACTCGGGCGGCGCCTCCGAGCCCAGAGCGCCCGCGATCGCGCCGCTCATGGTCGCGATGGAGTCGCAGTCGCGGCCGTAGTTGACCGAGCCGAGGACCGTGTGGCGGTAGTCGCCGTCGCCCACCAGGAGCATGCCGAGGGCGATCGGGAGTTCCTCGATGGCGTGCAGGCGGGAGGGGCGGCGGGCGCCGAGTGACGGTGCGCGGTAGTCCGGGCCGACCGTGTCGAAAGGGGTGACCGCGGTGCGCAGCGGGGTCAGCGCCGACTCGAAGTCGTGGTGATGGGCGGCGACTTCGACCACCGATTCGATCGCGGCCCGCGTGCCGTCCTTCGCGAGACCGAGTGCGGTGTCGATCACCGAGGTCGGCGTCGCGCCCGGCGCGCACGCCGCCGCCACCGCCGCCGCGAAGACCGCGGCGGCTTCACGTCCGTACGACGACTGGTGTGCGCCCGCGACGTCGAGGGCCTCGGCGTACGCGCCCTTCGGGTTCGCCGCGTTGACCAGGCCGACCGGTGCCATGTACATCGCCGCACCGCAGTTGACGATGTTCCCGGTGCCGGCCTCGCGCGGGTCGACGTGGCCGTAATGGAGGCGGGCGACGATCCACTTCTCGGCGAGGAAGAGGCGCTGGAGGGGGATGGCGTCCGCCTCCAGCTCCGGGATCCAGCGGGGGGTCGTCATGAGGTCGGGGACCAGGTGGTCGGCGACCGCGTAGGCGTCCAGGTGGTCGCGGACGGTCGCGTACACGCGGATGAGCGCGTGCGTCATCAAGGTGTCGTCGGTGACGTGCCCGTCGCCCTTGTGGTACGGCGCGATGGGGCGGGCGGTGCGCCACTGGTCGCCGTTCCAGGGGCCGACGATGCCGTGTACGCGACCGCCGTGCCGTTCGACGATCTGCTCGGGGGAGTAGCCCTCGACCGGGCCGCCCATGGCGTCGCCGACGGCTGCTCCGACCAGGCAGGCGGTGACGCGGTCGGCGAGAGGCAGGTCAGTGGGGGGCAGGTCGGTGGTCAGTGTCCGGGGTGTTGGTGACGTCATGTCGGAATTGTCCTCCCGGAGCGGTCAGTTCCGTGGCTGCCAGCTGCCCGGCGAGTTTCACCAGGTCGGTGCCGGCGAGGCGGGGGAGAGCGCAGCCGGAGAGCGTGCGGCAGACGTCGCGCCAGGTCTCGGGGACGGCGGCGGCCGTGCCGAGCGCGCCGGTCAGCGCGCCTGCCAGGGCGGGTGCGGAGTCGGCGACGCGGGAGAGGCAGGCGGCGGCGGGTACCGCGTCGCTGATCCGGCCGCGGGCCGCGGTGGTCAGGGCGAGGGCGACCGGGACGGTCTCGGCGGCGGCGATGCCGTAGCTGTAGACGTGGTCGACGATCTGGTGTTCCAGGAGGGGTACGAGGCCGAAGGCGCCGTCCTGTGTCTGGCTGCGGGCGAGCTTGACGGCGTGCCAGGCGTTGCGGCCGATCTCGGTGTGCTCGGGGAGCTGGGCGAGAGCGGCGTCCACGGTCGCGTCGACGCCGCTGCCGCCGATGGCCGCCGCGATCGCCGCGGCCATGGCGCGGGCGCCGTGCACTCCGTCGCCGTCCTGGGTGTAGCGGGCGTCGAACTCCGCCAGGGCGGCGGCCTGTTCGGGGTCGCCCGGGTGGACGAGGGCGAGGACGCAGGCGCGTACGCAGGCGGCGTCGTCGAAGAAGTGGGGGTTGTCGTGACCGGTGGCGGGCGGGCGCAGGCCCGCGGCGAGGTTGCCGAGGCCTGCGCGTACGGAGATGCGGGCGCGCAGGGGGAGTACGGCGGATTCGACTTCGGGGGCGCGGGCCGCTGCCGCGGCGATTTCGTCGGCGAGGGTGGTCCAGGCGTGGTCCAGTGCCGCGCGGGCCCGGCGGTCCGGGGACAGCCCGGGGTCGAACGTGCCGTCCGCCGCGCGGAGCAGGGACTCCGCGGTGAAGGCCGCCCATTCGGCGTCGTCGGACGGGCCGAGGCGGAGGGGCTCCGGGGGTTGGTTCAGGGCGATGGGGACGGGGAGGGTGGTGGTGGCGTTCTGCTCGGCGAAGGTGTCCAGTTCGCGGGTGAGTCTTCGTGTCCACTCGGGCATACGGCTCGCCCTGTGGCGTGCAGCGGGCCAACCGGCGGCGTCGCCTGCCGCTAGGCCCAATAGGAGCCCCTCGATGTACGCGCCGGACGCCTCGCTTCGGTGGCCGCCGCTTACACCCGCACCCGGAGTCAAGGGCTGTGCCCACCCGTTCCGCCCTGCGGAACGCCTGCCCACAGCGGAAACGGATGCGGGGTAAACGGGTGGGTGGGTGGGGGAGATCCGCCGCGAAGCGGCGGGCTTGTCGGCGGGGCCGGCGGCTCCGGGCCACCCCGCGGCGGGCTTGTCGGCGGTCACGAGGCCCCCCGGCCAGAGACAAGCAACTCCGCCACGTCCAGCACGTGATGCCCCCGCATAGAGGGAAGGCAGCTCCCCCGGGCGGGACCGATCGCGGCGGACCACCGCGGCGGAATGGCCGCCGCCCCGCGACTCGCCCCGGCCAGCGCCCCAGCCACCGCCGCGGTCGTGTCCGCGTCCCGCCCCATGTTGACCGCGGTCAACACCGCGTCCGGGAACCGGCCGGAGGCCGCCGCGTACGCCCCGAAGGCGAGCCCCACCGCCTCGGGGGCGAGGTCGGTCCAGGGGTAGCCGCCGATCACGACCGCCGTACGGACCGCGCGCTCGCCGCGGTGGGCCACTGCCACCGCCCGCCGCAGCGAACGGGACGTCCAGCAGTCCTCCGGGATGACGGACAGGGCGGCGTCCACCACCGCGTCGACCGAGGCCCCGCCCATCGCCGCCGAAACCCCCGCGGCCACCGCCTGCCCGCCGTAGATGCCCTCGCCGTCATGGCTGACCGAGCCGTCGATCGCCACGAGCCGGGCCGCCTCGGCGGGGCGGCCCGCGGCGAAGACCCCGAACGGGGCGGCCCGCATCGCGAGGCCGTCGCTCCACGCGTGCCGGTGCTGCGCCGAGATGGGCGCCGCGAGTCCCCGGCGCAGGTTCTCGAGCGTGCCGCGTTCGCTGAAGCCCGCACCCCGGAATGGGCCCTCGTCGAGGTCCGCGATCCACTCGTGCCAGGCCGCCTCCACGTGCGCGACGGTGAGCTCCGAGCCGTGCCGGGCCAGCAGGAGCCCCGAGAAGATCGCGTACTCGGTGTCGTCCGTGCCCGAGGGATGCTCGGCGACGTACCCGGTGATGCGTCCCCAACGGCGGCGGATCTCCGACGGCTTCATGTTCTCGGCGGGCGCGCCCAGCGCGTCTCCGACCGCGAGGCCGAGGAGCGCGCCCCGCGCCCGCTCTCGCGGGCTGATCGCTCCGACCGCTCCGGTCACTCCTGTCACACCGGTCAAGCTCGTCATGCCGTGCCTCCATCGTGCCGAGACGTTGCGTGTATCTCTGCCACGCGGCACCCCTGAGACGAGCATCCGCACCGCCCACGTCACCCCTCCGACCTACGCGCTCACCGGTTCGACAGACGCTTGTTCATGCAGGTAAGTACGGCCTTCCTTGCTGGCGAGAGCGATTTTTCGCGCGTACTTTCGAGATCGTCCAAGCACGGAGGGGGCCCACCATGGCGATCATCGAGACCGAAGCGGCACTGCACGAGGCACACCGCGACAACCACACCCACCGCGACGTCAACGGCGGCTGGCTGCGCCCCGCCGTCTTCGGCGCGATGGACGGCCTGGTGTCCAACCTGGCCCTGATGACCGGTGTCGCCGGCGGAGCCGTCTCGCAGCAGACCATCGTCGTCACGGGTCTGGTCGGCCTCGCCGCGGGCGCCTTCTCCATGGCGGCCGGCGAGTACACCTCGGTGGCGTCGCAGCGTGAGCTCGTCCAGGCCGAACTCGACGTGGAGCGGCGGGAGTTGCGCAAGCACCCGGCGGACGAGGAGAAGGAGCTCGCCGAGCTGTACGAGTCGCGCGGCGTCGAGCCCGGCCTGGCCCGCGAGGTCGCCAAGCAGCTGTCGAAGGACCCCGAGCAGGCCCTGGAGATACACGCGCGCGAGGAGCTGGGCATCGATCCCGGCGATCTGCCCTCGCCGACCGTCGCCGCGGTCTCCTCCTTCGGCGCCTTCGCGCTCGGCGCCCTGCTCCCCGTGCTGCCGTACCTGCTCGGTGCGAACACGTTCCTGCCCGCGCTGCTGCTCGCCCTGGTCGGCCTCTTCGCCTGCGGCGCGGTGGTGGCGAAGGTGACCGCGAGGTCCTGGTGGTTCAGCGGTCTGCGGCAGCTCGCGCTCGGCGGGGCCGCGGCAGGTGTGACGTACGCCCTGGGCAGCTTGTTCGGTACCGCCGTAGGATAAAGACTTGCAGTCCTATGCGGGGTCCTGCATAAGTAGTCGTTACTCGGCGGTTTCGAATCCTTAACGACGGGGCATGAGCCGTAAGCGCTGCGGGCAATGAGGCTCGTGCCGCTCTCGGGCCTACGGTCATCGATCTGTCCGCAGAGGTCCCCCCGCCGCTCCCACGCCTATGGGCGGTGTCCACATGGTGGAATGAGCTATCCGCTTTTCGAGAAGCGTTCCATCATGTAACCTGCACGAAATTTTGCCTGGGCCAACGTCGTCCCTCGCTTTTTGCCTATGCCACGACGACGACGGGAGAGCCAATGCGTACGCACGCCTGGTCGCCCATGGACGGTCGCCCCGCCCCTCAGGGCATGTACGACCCCCGTAACGAGCACGACGCCTGTGGTGTCGGGTTCGTGGCCACCCTCACCGGTGTAGCCAGCCATGAGCTGGTCGAACAGGCGCTGACCGTACTGCGCAATCTCGAACACCGTGGTGCCACCGGGTCCGAGCCGGACTCCGGTGACGGCGCGGGCATCCTGCTGCAGGTGCCGGACGCCTTCCTCCGCGAGGTCGCGGGTTTCGCGCTCCCCGAGGCCGGCGCGTACGCCGTCGGCATCGCTTTCCTGCCGGTCGACACGGCGGGCACCACCGACGCCGCCGTCTCACAGATCGAGACGATCGCTTCCGAGGAAGGCCTGACGGTCCTCGGCTGGCGCGACGTGCCCGTCGCCCCCGAGCTGCTCGGTGCCACCGCCCGCTCGACGATGCCGGTCTTCCGGCAGATCTTCGTGGCCGACGGCGAGAGCACCGGCATCGCGCTCGACCGCAAGGCCTTCGTCCTGCGCAAGCGTGCCGAGCGTGAGGCCGGGACCTACTTCCCCTCGCTCTCCGCCCGGACGATCGTCTACAAGGGCATGCTGACCACCGGCCAGCTGGAGCCGTTCTTCCCCGACCTGTCCGACCGCCGTTTCGCCACGGCCGTCGCGCTCGTCCACTCGCGCTTCTCCACGAACACGTTCCCGAGCTGGCCGCTCGCACACCCGTACCGCTTCGTCGCGCACAACGGCGAGATCAACACGGTCAAGGGCAACCGGAACTGGATGCGGGCGCGTGAGTCGCAGCTCGCCTCCGGCCTGTTCGCCTCCGCCGGCGAGGCCAGCACCGACAAGCTGGACCGGGTCTTCCCGATCTGCACCCCGGACGCGTCCGACTCGGCGTCCTTCGACGAGGTGCTCGAACTCCTCCACCTCGGTGGACGTTCGCTTCCGCACTCGGTCCTGATGATGATCCCCGAGGCGTGGGAGAACCACGCCTCGATGGAGCCTGCCCGCCGCGCCTTCTACCAGTACCACTCCACGATGATGGAGCCCTGGGACGGCCCGGCGTGTGTCACCTTCACCGACGGCGTCCAGGTCGGCGCCGTTCTCGACCGCAACGGTCTGCGTCCGGGGCGCTACTGGGTCACCGACGACGGCCTCGTCGTCCTCGGCTCCGAGGTCGGCGTGCTCGACATCGACCCCGCGAAGGTCGTCAAGAAGGGCCGCCTGCAGCCCGGCCGGATGTTCCTCGTCGACACCGCCGAGCACCGCATCGTCGAGGACGACGAGATCAAGGCCGCCCTCGCCGCCGAGAAGCCGTACGAGGAGTGGCTGGAGGCCGGCGAGATCGAGCTCTCCGACCTGCCCGAGCGCGAGCACATCGTGCACACGCACGCCTCCGTCACGCGCCGCCAGCAGACCTTCGGCTACACCGAGGAAGAGCTGCGCATCATCCTCGCGCCGATGGCCAAGACCGGCGGCGAGCCGCTCGGCTCCATGGGCACGGACACCCCGATCGCCGCGCTCTCCGAGCGCCCGCGGCTGATCTTCGACTACTTCACGCAGCTGTTCGCGCAGGTCACGAACCCGCCGCTGGACGCCATCCGTGAAGAGCTCGTCACCTCGCTGCACTCCTCGCTGGGCCCGCAGGGCAACATCCTGGAGCCGACCGCCGCGACGTGTCGCAGCGTCACGCTGCCCTTCCCGGTGATCGACAACGACGAGCTCGCCAAGCTCATCCACATCAACGCCGACGGCGACATGCCCGGCATGACGGCGGCGACCCTCTCGGGTCTCTACCGCGTCAGCGGCGGCGGCGACGCCCTTGCCGCCCGTATCGACGAGATCTGCACCGAGGCCGACGCCGCCATAGAGGCCGGCGCCCGCCTGATCGTGCTCTCCGACCGGCACTCCGACGCCGAGCACGCGCCGATCCCCTCGCTGCTGCTCACCGCGGCCGTCCACCACCACCTCATCCGTACGAAGCAGCGCACCCAGGTGGGCCTGCTCGTCGAGGCGGGCGATGTCCGCGAGGTCCACCACGTGGCCCTCCTCATCGGCTTCGGCGCCGCGGCCGTCAACCCGTACCTCGCGATGGAGTCCGTCGAGGACCTCGTCCGCGCCGGTACGTTCCTGCCCGGCATGGACGCCGAGCAGGCCATCCGGAACCTGATCTACGGGCTCGGCAAGGGCGTC
Source organism: Streptomyces sp. NPDC055189 (assembly GCF_053606765.1). NCBI lineage: Bacteria > Bacillati > Actinomycetota > Actinomycetes > Kitasatosporales > Streptomycetaceae > Streptomyces > Streptomyces sp. NPDC055189. The sequence goes on along the minus strand of NZ_JBSGSG010000050.1, from coordinate 9,817 downwards.
CTGAAGGTCATGTCCAAGATGGGCATCTCGACCGTCGCCTCCTACCGCGGCGCACAGGTCTTCGAGGCCGTCGGCCTCGACGAGGCCTTCGTCGAGCGGTACTTCAGCGGTACGACGACGAAGATCGGCGGCGCCGGTCTCGACGTCATCGCCAAGGAGGTCGCCGCCCGGCACGCCAAGGCGTACCCGGCATCCGGCATCGCCTCCGCGCACCGCGCGCTCGACATAGGCGGTGAGTACCAGTGGCGCCGCGAGGGCGAGCCGCACCTCTTCGACCCGGAGACGGTCTTCCGCCTGCAGCACTCCACGCGCAACCGCCGCTACGACATCTTCAAGAAGTACACGGACCGCGTGAACGAGCAGTCCGAGCGCCTGATGACGCTGCGCGGCCTGTTCAACATGAAGTCGGACCGCCCCTCGATCTCCATCGACGAGGTCGAGTCGGCAGCCGAGATCGTCAAGCGGTTCTCGACCGGCGCCATGTCGTACGGCTCGATCTCCCGCGAGGCGCACGAGACGCTCGCCATCGCCATGAACCAGCTGGGCGGCAAGTCCAACACCGGTGAGGGCGGCGAGGACCCGGACCGTCTGTACGACCCGGCGCGCCGCTCGTCCATCAAGCAGGTCGCATCCGGCCGCTTCGGTGTGACCTCGGAGTACCTGGTCAACGCGGACGACATCCAGATCAAGATGGCGCAGGGCGCCAAGCCCGGCGAGGGCGGCCAGCTGCCCGGCCACAAGGTCTACCCGTGGGTCGCCAAGACGCGTCACTCGACGCCGGGCGTGGGCCTGATCTCCCCGCCGCCGCACCACGACATCTACTCCATCGAGGACCTGGCCCAGCTGATCCACGACCTGAAGAACGCGAACCCGCAGGCGCGGATTCACGTGAAGCTGGTCTCCGAGGTCGGCGTCGGCACGGTCGCCGCGGGTGTCTCCAAGGCGCACGCGGACGTCGTCCTGATCTCAGGACACGACGGCGGCACGGGCGCGTCCCCGCTGACCTCGCTCAAGCACGCGGGCGGTCCCTGGGAGCTCGGCCTCGCCGAGACCCAGCAGACGCTGCTCCTCAACGGCCTGCGCGACCGCATCGTGGTCCAGACGGACGGCCAGCTCAAGACCGGCCGTGACGTCGTCATCGCAGCCCTGCTCGGCGCCGAGGAGTTCGGTTTCGCGACCGCGCCGCTCGTCGTCTCCGGCTGCGTCATGATGCGCGTCTGTCACCTGGACACCTGCCCGGTCGGCATCGCCACGCAGAACCCGGCGCTGCGCGAGCGCTTCTCCGGCAAGGCCGAGTACATCGTCAACTTCTTCGAGTTCATCGCCGAAGAGGTCCGCGAGATCCTGGCCGAGCTCGGCTTCCGCACCATCGAGGAGGCCGTCGGCCACGCCGAGCTCCTCGACACCGAGCGGGCCGTGAAGCACTGGAAGGCGCAGGGCCTGGACCTGGAGCCGCTCTTCCACGTGCCGTCGCTGCCCGAGGGCGCCGTGCGCCACCAGATCGCGGTCCAGGACCACGCCCTGGAGAAGGCGCTCGACAACGAGCTGATCAAGCTCGCGGCCGACGCGCTCTCCGCCTCCAGCGCGACCGACGCCCAGCCGGTCCGCGCACAGGTCGCGATCCGCAACATCAACCGCACGGTCGGCACCATGCTCGGCCACGAGGTGACGAAGAAGTTCGGTGGCGCGGGCCTGCCCGACGACACCATCGACATCACCTTCACCGGCTCCGCGGGCCAGTCCTTCGGCGCCTTCGTGCCGCGCGGCGTGACCCTGCGCCTGGAGGGCGACGCCAACGACTACGTCGGCAAGGGCCTCTCCGGCGGCCGCGTCATCGTCCGCCCGGACCGCGGCGCCGACCACCTCGCCGAGTACTCGACGATCGCGGGCAACACCATCGCGTACGGCGCGACCGGCGGCGAGCTGTTCCTCCGCGGTCGTACGGGCGAGCGGTTCTGCGTCCGCAACTCCGGTGCGACGGTCGTGTCCGAGGGCGTGGGCGACCACGGCTGCGAGTACATGACCGGCGGTCACGCGGTGGTCCTCGGCGAGACGGGCCGCAACTTCGCGGCCGGTATGTCGGGCGGTATCGCGTACGTCATCGACCTCGACCGGGACAACGTCAACGCCGGCAACGTGGGCGCCGTCGAGGCCCTGGACGACTCCGACAAGCAGTGGCTGCACGACGTCGTGCGCCGCCACCAGGAGGAGACCGGGTCGACCGTCGCCGAGAAGCTGCTCGCCGAGTGGGACTCCGCCGTGGAGCGCTTCAGCAGGATCATCCCCAGCACGTACAAGGCAGTGCTCGCCGCCAAGGACGCCGCCGAGCGAGACGGTCTCTCCGAGACCGAGATCACCGAGAAGATGATGGAGGCGGCGACCAATGGCTGATCCCAAGGGCTTTTTGAACCATGGCCGTGAGGTCGCGCAGACCCGCCCGGTCGGCGAGCGCGTCCAGGACTGGAACGAGGTCTACGTTCCGGGCTCCCTCCTCCCGATCATCTCCAAGCAGGCCTCGCGCTGCATGGACTGCGGGATCCCGTTCTGCCACCAGGGCTGTCCGCTGGGCAACCTGATCCCCGAGTGGAACGACTTCGCGTACCGCGAGGACTGGTCGGCCGCTTCCGAGCGGCTGCACGCCACGAACAACTTCCCGGAGTTCACCGGGCGCCTGTGCCCGGCGCCCTGTGAGTCGGCGTGCGTGCTCGGCATCAACCAGCCGGCCGTCACCATCAAGAACGTCGAAGTCTCGATCATCGACAAGGCGTGGGACGCCAACGACGTGCTGCCCCAGGCGCCCGACCGCCTGTCCGGCAAGACCGTCGCCGTCATCGGCTCGGGCCCGGCGGGTCTCGCCGCCGCCCAGCAGCTGACGCGGGCCGGTCACACGGTCGTCGTGTACGAGCGCGCCGACCGCATCGGCGGCCTCCTGCGCTACGGCATCCCCGAGTTCAAGATGGAGAAGCGCCACATCAACCGCCGCATCGAGCAGATGCGCGCGGAGGGCACCAAGTTCCGTACGGGCGTGGAGATCGGCCGCGACATAGACGCGGTGAAGCTGCGCAAGCGGCACGACGCCGTGGTCATCGCCGCGGGCGCCACCATCTCCCGCGACCTGCCGGTGCCGGGCCGTGAGCTCAGCGGCATCCACTTCGCCATGGAGTACCTGCCGCTGGCCAACAAGGTGCAGGAGGGCGACTTCGTGGCGCCCCCGATCACCGCCGAGGGCAAGCACGTCGTGGTCATCGGCGGCGGCGACACCGGCGCGGACTGCGTGGGCACGGCCCACCGCCAGGGCGCGGCCTCGGTCACGCAGCTGGAGATCATGCCGCGTCCGGGCGAGGACCGGAACGCGAACCAGCCCTGGCCGACCTTCCCCATGCTCTACAAGGTCACCTCCGCGCACGAGGAGGGCGGCGAGCGGGTCTACGCCGTCTCGACCACCCACTTCGAGGGCGACGAGGACGGGAACGTCCAGTTCCTGCACCTCACCGAGGTGGAGTTCATCGACGGCAAGCTGACCCCGAAGCCGGGCACGGAGCGCAAGATCCCCGCCCAGCTGGTCACCCTGGCGATGGGCTTCACGGGTACGGACCGCGAGAACGGTCTGGTGGACCAGTTCACCCTGGACCTCGACGAGCGCGGGAACGTCGCGCGTGACGCCGAGTTCCAGACGAACGTGCCCGGCGTCTTCGTCGCCGGTGATGCGGGTCGCGGCCAGTCGCTCATCGTCTGGGCGATCGCCGAGGGGCGCTCGGCCGCGAAGGGCGTGGACCGGTTCCTCACCGGTGCGAGTGACTTGCCGTCGCCGATTCGCCCCACGGACCGATCTCTGATGGTCTAGTCCTTCAGCACCACCACAACCCCATATTCGTCCCGTACAACGGCGTACGGAACTGAGCGGCGCCCGCCTCGTCCCCGACCGGACCATGGCGGGCGTCGTGGCGTTTCCGGGCCGTCGCTGCGCGGCGATGTCTCCCACCCACCCGCCCGATCGCCCCGTATTGCCGATGCAGCCCGTGCAACGCTCATTGCTTGCAACGCAAATCACGTTTCGGCCCCGCTTAGCCGAATGGGTCTAGACCGCACCCAGAGCCTGTGACCACAATCGCTCCCACGAACGGATCGGCGCAGTAATCAGCACGAACCCATGAGGGGGCCGGTATGAAGCGACGGGTCATCGCGGCAGGTATCGCCATGACGCTCGGACTGACCGCGACGGCATGCGGCAGCGATGACGGGAGCGACAGCGGGAACAAGGCCACCGACGGCAAGGGCAAGACCCTGACCGTATGGATCATGGAGGGGACCAACCCCGACGCCAGGCCCTTCTTCGCCGAGGCCGGCAAGGCCTTCGAGAAGAAGACCGGCGCCAAGATCCACGTCGAGTACCAGCAGTGGGCCACCGCGCAGAAGAAGTTCACGACCGCCATCGAGGGCGGCGAGGACCAGGTCCCGGACGTGGCCGAGGTCGGTACGACCTGGGTGCCGCAGTTCGCCGAGACCGGCGCGCTCGTCGACGTGACGGACAACGTCAAGAAGTCGGGCCTCAACGGCGACCTCGTCGAGGGGCTCAAGGACGCGGGCACGCTCGACGGCAAGCAGTACGGCATGCCGTGGTACGCGGGCGTGCGCAGCATCGTCTACCGCAAGGACATCTTCGAGAAGCACAAGCTCAAGGCGCCGACCACCTGGAAGGAGCTCCAGTCCGCGGCGAAGACGCTGAAGGACAAGGAGCCCGGGATGATCCCCTTCCCGGTCGCGGGCGGTGCCGAGATGTTCGCCGCCCCCTTCATCTGGGGCGCCGGCGGCGAACTCGCCACCGAGCAGGGCGGCAAGTGGAAGTCCGGCATCAACTCGCCGGAGGCCGTGAAGGGCATCGAGTTCTACACGGGCCTGGCCACCAAGGACAAGGTCTCCCCGGCCAAGGTCAACACCTGGACGGAGAAGGAGGTCGGCGACGCCTGGAACAAGGGCCAGATCTCCATGGCCGTCGGCGGCAACTGGACCCCCAAGGCCATCGTCGACGCGAACCCCGACCTCAAGGGCAAGCTCGCCGCCGTGCCGATCCCCGGCCAGACCGGCGGCATGAGCAAGTCCTTCCTGGGCGGCTCCTACCTGTCCACGTTCAACACGGACAAGAAGGACCTCGCCTGGGAGTTCGTGAAGATGCTGACCACGGGTGACTTCGCGGCCAAGTGGGCCTCGGAGACCAACTACTTCCCCGGTCAGAACTCCGAGCTCAAGAAGATCGAGGCGAAGAAGGACCCGCTGGTCGAGCCGTTCGCCAAGCAGATGCTGGAGGCCGGCGCGACCGTCCCCAAGACCAAGGCGTACGGCGAGATCCAGGCATCGAAGGTCATCCCCGGCATGGTGCAGTCCATCCTGACCGGGAAGTCCTCCGTCCAGGAGGCGGCGGACAAGGCCGCCAAGGACATGGACGCGATCTTCGCCAAGGACAAGTAGGCAAGGGCGAGTCGGCACTGTGAAAGACACGCTGGTGGGGGACGGGCCGAAGGTGACCGAGGTCCGTCCCCCCTCCTCCCCCCGACCGGAACACGAAGCAGCCCTCCGCAAGAAGAGGCTGATCGGCCTCACCCGGCCCTGGCTGCTCCTCGCGCCGTCCCTCGTGGTCCTCGCGGGCCTGCTGCTCTGGCCGCTGATCCAGGTCGGCAAGCTCTCGATGCAGGACTACGCCGTCAAGTTCGGCGGCGGAGTCGGCACGTACACCGGATTCGACCACTACAGCGACTTGCTGACCAGCGCACTCCTGTGGAAGACGGTCCTGCCCAACACGGTGTTCTTCGCGATCGCCTGTGTCGGCCTGACCGTCGCCCTCGGCACGCTCGTCGCACTTCTGCTCAACCGCCTCGGTCCGGCCTGGCGGCTCATCTGCTCCATCGCGATCCTCGCGGCCTGGGCGATGCCCGCCGTCACCGGAACGTACGTCTGGATCTGGCTCTTCCAGCCGCAGGACGGCATGGTCAGCCAGATCGCGGGCTCGATGGGCCTCATCGACCCCGAGACCACCAACTGGTTCACGGAACGCGGCCCGTTCTACGCGATCGCGACCCTGAACGTCGTCCACCACGGCTTCCCGTTCGTCGCCATCACCGTCCTCGCGGGCCTCCTCACGATCCCCAAGGAGCTCTACGAAGCCGGGGAGCTGGACGGCGCGAACGCCTGGCAGCGGTTCTGGAAGATCACGCTGCCGACGATCAAGCCGGTCTTCCTCGTGGTGACCATCCTCTCCACCATCTGGGACTTCAAGGTCTTCACCCAGATCTATCTGATGCCGGGCGGCGACGGAGCCAACGAAGAGGTCTACAACCTCGGCGTCTTCTCGTACATCCAGGCCTTCGCCAAGAACGACTACGGCACGGGCGCGGCGGCGGCGGTCCTGCTGACCCTGCTGCTGCTCGCCATCACGATCGTCTACATCCGCACGCTGTTCCGGCAGGGGGAGGAGGACCTGTGAGTGTCCGTCGCGCCACACTCGGCGCACGTATCGGGCTGCCCGTCGCGGTCGCCGCGCTGCTGCTCTTCGCGCTCTTCCCCGTGTACTGGATGATCTCCACGGCGCTCGACCCGAAGGCGATCACCCGGGGTTCGGACGTGCTGCCCAGCGGCCTCAGCTTCGAGCACTTCACCTATGTGTTCGAGAAGGGCAACTTCGGCACGTACCTGCTGAACTCGGCGCTCGTCGGCTTCGGCACGATCCTGGCCGCCGCGCTGCTCTCGCTCTTCGCGGCCGTCGCGGTGGCCCGCTTCAAGTTCCGGTTCCGCACCTCGGTACTGATCATGGTCCTGATAGTGCAGATGGTGCCGCTGGAGGCGCTCGTCATCCCGCTCTTCATCCAGATGCGGGACTACGACATGCTCAACTCGCTGCTCGGCCTGACGATCGTCTACGTCGCGCTCTCGCTCCCCTTCGCGATCTGGACCCTGCGCGGCTTCGTCCAGACCGTGCCCAAGGAGGTCGAGGAGGCGGCGTACATCGACGGGGCTTCCTGGTGGCGGATGTTCCGGTCGGTGCTGCTTCCGCTGGTGGCGCCCGGACTCGTCGCGACCTCGATCTTCGCCTTCATCACGGCGTGGAACGAGTTCGTCTTCGCGTACACCTTCATGAAGGGCAGCGACAAGTACACGGCCGCCGTGGGCATCTACCAGTTCTTCGGTGAGAACTCCACGGCCTGGGGCCCGGTCATGGCCAGCTCCACGCTTGTCACCGTGCCGGTGATGATCTTCTTCGTGATCGTGCACCGGAAGCTGGGCTCGGGCCTGGCGGCGGGAGCGGTCAAGGGCTGAGCCCGGGGGAGGCGTTCGGGGTGGCTGCGGAAATGGCTACGGAACCCTGAACGTCTCCCCGTACACCTTCCAGGTCAGCGGCGTCTTCAGGCCCAGATTGCCGTCGTAGAGGAACTCCCGCTGCGCCGTGTCCACGCGCGTCGTGTCGCGGTGCGACTTCTCCTCCTTCATGGCCGCCCGGCGGATGTCCAGGAAGATGTCGAGGTACGCCTTCTCCTTGCCGCCCTGCGCGGGCGTGTTCGCCTCCTTGAGCGCCGCCTCGCGCAGGCCGTAGAAGCCGCGCGGTCCGGTGCCGGGGCCGTGCAGGACCATCGCGTCGTAGTAGATGAACTGCCCCAGCGTGCCGAGCCCGTCGAGCTTGGCCAGGCGGACCGCCGGGTCGAAGTAGATGCGGTCGCGGGCGCTGTTCTGCGCCTTGCGGAAGGCGGGTTCTTCGGCCTCCGCCTTCCAGGCCTTGGTGAAGCCGGGGTCGAGGCCCTCGTGCGAGTCGGTGCCGTCGACCTTGCGCAGGGCGGGCAGATAGCGGGCGAGGCCGTTGTCCGGGTGGTCCTTCGTGTACCGCTCGACGAGGGTCAGCAGGTCGTGCGTGCCGGTGCAGAAGCCGATGATCCCGGCGGTGTAGCCGTGGTCGTCGTCGATGTCCTCGATGTAGCCGTACTGCCCGCGCCAGTTCAGCGTGGAGTTCTCCGCGCTGGCGATGAGCTGCTGGGCCAACTCCTTCTTGGCGGGCGCCGCGAGACCCGCGGGGAGATCCGCGATCAGCTCGTCGTCGGCCTTGATCTCGGCCGCCGACTTGTCCTTGTCGTACGGACGCTGGGTGCCGGAGGGCCTCCCGTCGGCTCCGGAGGCATCACTGTCCGAGTCCCCGCCCAGGAGGTAGACGGCGACCGTGGCGACCGGGGCGACGGCGAGAAGAAGGAGGCCTGCTCGTTTCATTCGCACAAGAGTACGTGCGGTTTCGCGGTAGCGCGCCTTCCGGATCCGCTCGGCTCCGCTTCTATTGACTATTAGTCAATATCGCATCAGTCTCGGGTGCCGTACCCGGCCATGGGAGGCCCTATGAGCACCGAAGCGCGGGAGCAGCTGGGCAAGGAGCTGCGCGACCAACCACCGGAATCTTTCGGCCGGTTGACGCCCAGGGAGCTGGCACTGCTGACCGACGCACTGAGGCGGGAACGCGAGAGCCGGGCGTCGGGTCTGAACGAGGCCGCCGAGGAGGCGCTGAAACTCGTGCCGGCACTCGCGCGGGGTCCCGTACGCCGAATTCTGTTCCGGTAGGAGAGAGGAAGGGCAGGCGTCATGGACAAGCTGCGGAGCAGGGCGGAGACCCTGAAGATCGCGCGTCTTCTCGACGTGGAGCCGGAGTCGCTCGCCTTCTTGCGGACCCTTCCCGTCGAAGACGTCCGCCGCTTCCGCGAGAGTTGCGTCGCGGCGCTGTTCGACCGTACGCCCGAGATGCTGGACCGGATCGCGTCCGCGACGAAGCTGGTGCCGGCCGGGGTGGCGGCGGCGATCTCGCAGAAGGCGCTGGGGCCGAGGCTCGCCGCCGGGGTCGCCGGGCGGCTCGAACCGACCCGGGCCGCGGACATCATCGAGAAGCTGCCGGTGCCGTTCACGGCCCAGTCGTGCGGGCATCTCGACCCGCGCAGGATCAAGGGCATCGTCGACCGGCTCGACGAGGGCCTGGTGGTGCGGATCGCGGTGGCGCTCGCCGAGCGCGGCGACTACCTGACGATGGGCCGCTTCGTGGGCCACCTCCACGACTCTTCCCTGCGCCGGATCCTGCCGCAGGTCGACGACGCGGCCGTCCTGCGGACCGGCTTCCTGATCGACCTGCCCGAACGGCTCGGCCAGATCATCGAGCTGATGGGCCCGGAGCGCCTCGCGTCGGTGATCGCTTCGGCGTCGGGGGAGGGGCTGTGGCCGGAGGCGCTGGCTGTGGCGGGGATGGTGCAGGGGGAGCAGCGGGCACGCATCGCCTCGCTCGCCGCGGCGCGTCCGCCGCAGGAGCTGGACTCCCTGGTCGTGACGGTGAGCGAGCAGGACCTCTGGGAGTCACTGCTGCCGGTGGTCGCGCTGCTCGGGGAGGAGGAGCGGCGGGCGGTCGCGGTGCTTCCTTCCCTGCGGGACGCGGGGGTGCTCGGCGGGGTCGTGCGGGCGGTGGTGGCGACGGGCTTGTGGGCGGAATTCCTGCCCCTGGTCGGGGCGCTGCCGGAGGAGTCCCGCAAGGTCGTTGCCGGTGCGGCGGGGGCGTTGCCCGTGGCTGACCTGGATGCGCTTGCCCTTGAGGTGGGCAAGCGGGATCTGTGGGAGCTGGTGATGCCGCTGATCGAGCTGATGGACGACGCGGCCAAGGTCCGGATCTTTGAGTTGCCGGCGTTTGAGGAGAGGGCGTAGGGCGGTCCCTGCGGGGCTTTCCCCAATCCCGCCCCTTCCCGAAACCAAGGGGCTCCGCCCCCTGGACCCCCGAACAAGATGTCCTCAAACGCCGGACGGGCTGAATATCTTC